>JAVCCX010000330.1 GCA_030765245.1 Candidatus Zophobacter franzmannii
AAGAAAGCTGTACTTATAAAATAATCGGATAACTCCGAATCAATATAAAGCCCGAGGAAACTCGGGCTTTTCTTATTTATAATAGCATTGATAGCTGAATCAACTGTAACAATCAGCTTGTATTGATTAAACTTTTCATTTCCCGATATTTAATAGCCATTAACAAAGATGACAGCACTACGGTGTGTTAAAACGCTTTGAAAGGCAAGAACGAGGGGAATATCCCCAACCTTAATAATGGTTGAGAGTGTTTTCTGATATTTACCTGCATCACAGTGAGCAAGGTGAGTTTGGAGCAAAGCTGATGTTAATGGTTGAGAAACACCCAACAACTCAGGAGAGTTGTTTTACGAATAAAAAAAATGCTACACCCGAGAGTGTAGCATTTTATAGATTAGACTAATTAACTATTATTTAGTTAACTCTTCTGTTTTAATAGTATCAACATCTGCAGAAGCTACTTCGCCTTCAACAAACTCGATGATGCCCATTAATGCGCAATCACCTTTACGAGTACCGTTTTTATAGATACGGGTATAACCACCGTTTCTATCGGTATAACGCGGAGCTATCTCATCGAAAAGCTTCTTTACAAGTGCTCTGTCCTGAAGGACTTTAAAGGCCATTCTTCTACCGTGAACAGAGTTCTTCTTACCATAGGTAATAAGACGCTCTACGAGAGAACGCATCTCTTTGGCACGAGCAATGGTTGTGTTTACTCTTTCATGTATAATGATAGATTTAGCGAGATTGTGAAGCATCGCTTTACGATGATCAGCTTCTCTACCAAATTTCCTTCCAGCTACACGATGTCTCATTTTCTATACCTTCTTCTTTGTAATAACACGATTTTTGGCTTCTTCAATCTGTTTGAGTTTTTCATCAACATCCATACCAAGACCAAGATCATACTTAACTAAGAGTTTGGTAATCTCATCAAGAGATTTCTTACCAAAGTTTCTATATTTAAGCATCTCAGCTTCAGTACGGCAAACGAGATCGCCAATAGTTTCTATTTTAGCAGCTGCGAGGCAGTTAGCTGAACGAACTGTGAGTTCAAGTTCTTTGACACTCATGTTCAGCAACTTGTCAAGACGCTCTAATTCCGGATCCATCTGAACTTCTTCGATATACTCAGGTTCAACCTCGAAACGAGAAACCTTTGCATATAAATCTTTCAGAAGTTTAGCAGAAAGGAACAGAGAGTCACGAGGGCCTATAGCCCCATTACTGAAGATCTCCATAACGAGTTTGTCATAGTTCATCTTCTCTTTAACACGCATGTGCTCAATACTGAAATTAACTTTAGTGATAGGTGAGTAGATAGAGTCAATTGGGATAAACCCAATAGGTCTCTCTTCCATCTCCTGCTTATCGGATGGTACATAACCTCTTCCAATGCCTACCCAAAGCTCAACGCGGAAATCAACCGGTTCGGTAATCTCCAAGAGAACAAGGTCTTTATTCAAGATTTCAAAGTCAGAAATCTCTTGAATATCGCCAGCGGTAACTACGCATGGACCTTTCTTCTCTAATACAAGCTGAATCTCATTAATAGATTCAGTCCTGAAGACGAGCTTTTTAAGACGTAAGATGAGATCAATATAGTCAGAATCTGTACCAGGAATTGGGGCGAATTCATGGAATAAGCCTTCAATCCTGACGAACCTAACTGCAGCACCTTGAATTGATGAGAGCAATACGCGTCTCAAAGTATTACCGATAGTTGTCCCGTAACCAGGGTCAAGTGGTCCGATCTGAAACTTACCGTAAGTTGAGCTATAGCTCTTCTTCTCAAAATCAACGCTATCTGGCAGCTGAATGGGTTCAAGCAGCATCATAGTGAAATACTCCTTTATAGTTTGAAAACACTATTTGGAATAGAATTCAACGATTAAACGGACATCGACATTAATCTGGATCTCATCCGCAACTGGAACAGCTACGAATTCACCTCTAAATTTATCCTTTTCTACAGTAATCCAAGAGTATGGAGAGGTAAGAGAAGTAATGTCCATTGCGTCAGTGATAGCACTGCAAGTACGACTCTTTTCCTTAATCTCAATAACGTCACCTGGTTTGAGCAGATAAGAAGGTATATTTACGCGTTTTCCATTAACAGTACAATGCCCGTGATTAACGAACTGTCTTGACTGCATTCTGGTAACAGCAAATCCCATACGGTAGACTACATTATCTAATCTTCTTTCAAGAATTTGCAGAAGATTATTACCGGTAACACCGGGCATCTTCTCAGCTTTTGTGTAATAATTAAAGAACTGCTTCTCTAATAAACAATAGATGTGTCTAAGTTTTTGTTTCTCCAAGAGATGTATACCGTAATCAGACATCTTCTTCCTGAAGCGTCTGCTATTACCATGCTGTCCCGGGAGATAATTCTTCTTTTCGAGAATACGATCGTACTTTGGGGTACCATAAATATTCTCTCCGAACTTGCGACAAATCTTTGCTTTGGGTCCTGTATATCTTGCCATTTAAACTTCCTCCGTTAGATTCTTCTTGTTTTAGGCGGACGACACCCATTGTGTGGAATCGGAGTAGCGTCATGGATTGCAGTAACCTGGAGACCAGCTGAATTCAAAGCGCGGATAGAAGATTCTCTACCGCCACCAGGGCCTCTTACAATTACTTGAACTTTTGCTATACCCATATCGATAGCAGCTTTAGCCACTTCTTCTGCCGCAATCTGTGCTGCATAAGGTGTGCTCTTCTTAGATCCTTTATAACCAACTTTACCACCACTTGACCAAACAAGAGTATTTCCGGCTTTATCGGAAATGGACACGATGGTATTGTTGAAGCTTGAATGAACGTGTGCCACGCCTTCATCGAAGGCAAGATGGGTACGCTTTTTCTTTACACGAGTCTTCTTTGCCATCTATAACTCCTATTTCTTTCTGTTCTTCTTAAGTGAACCAGGTTTTGGTCCCTTACGAGTTCTGCCGTTTGTTTTGGTTCTCTGACCACGCACCGGAAGACCTCTCTTATGACGAAGTCCACGATAGCTATTAATCTCCATGAGACGTTTAATATCCATGGCCACTTTGGTTCTTAATGAACCTTCTACTATAAGATCATTCTGAATGATGTCTCTGAGTAATTTCTCTTGTTCAAGTGTGAGATCTTTCACACGAGTACTTTCATCAATATTAGCTTTATCAAGAATCTTTTCAGAAGTTGTTCTTCCTATACCGAAGATATAGGTTAAACCGATTACGACTCTTTTATTTCTTGGTAATTCAATACCGGATATATGTGCCAAGCTAATCCTCCTTGTTAACCCTGACGTTGTTTGTGTTTAGGATTAGTTTTACAAATCACACGCACAACACCATGTCGCTTTATAACTTTACAGTCCTTACAAATCTTTTTTACAGATGCTCTGACTTTCATTGTTACTCCTATTTATAACGGTAAGTGATTCTACCTTTGGACAAGTCATAGGGCGATAGCTCTATTTTAACTTTGTCACCGGGAAGGATGCGTATTAAATGCATTCTCATCTTACCTGAGATATGAGCCAATATTCCATGCCCATTCTCTAACTCAACTTTAAAGGTGGTATTCGGTAACGATCCTTTTACGGTACCTTCTACTTCAATTACACCGGGTTTTGCCATTGTTTAACCTTTGTCTAAGACTTCTGGTCTATCAGCTTTAATGAGGATTGAATGCTCAAAGTGTGCAGACAAGGAATCATCCATAGTAAAATATTCCCAACCACGCTCATTAACGCGATTAGTGCCTATATTCACCATAGGTTCGATTGCTATTGTCATTCCACTCTTTAAACGAGCACCACGCCCTGGTTTGCCTATATTCGGAACCTGTGGGTCTTCATGCAACTGATAACCGACACCATGACCAGTTAAATCATCTGCACAATAATAACCATTTTCACGAACAAAGCTCTCTACTGCATGTGATATATCTCCAACTCTATTACCGGGTATTGCCTGGGCAATTCCAAGTTCTAGAGCCTTTTCAGTAATTTCAAGAAGCTTTTTAGCTTCATCAGAGATTTCACCAACTGCAAAAGTTCTTGCAGCATCACCATAGAAACCTTCATATACAGTTCCAACATCGACACCAATTATATCACCATCTTGTAGTACTACACTCTTTGATGGGATACCATGAACAATTCCTGAGTTAACAGATGTACAAAGCGTTCCTGGGAACGGCTGTAATCCGGGAATTGTGTAACCTTTAAACGCTGGTTTCGCTCCTCTTGACCGAATAAAATCTTCAGCAAGCTTATCAAGCTCCCATGTGTTTACACCCGGGATTATGTGTTTTTCAATCAGAGTGAATAAGTCAGCAATAATCTTATTGGCGACTCTCATCTTCTGTATGGCTTGTTCTGATTTTATTCTAATCATGCTAGCGACCTGATCTTCCTCTTAGTTTACCTTTTTTCATAAAACCGTCATAATGACGCATAACGAGGTGTGATTCAATTTGCTGGAGAGTGTCCAATGCAACACCGACTATAATGATAAGTCCTGTGCCACCAAAATTGAAATCAATCTTACCCCATTTGACCATAAAATCAGGCAATATTGCTATGAAAGCAAAAAAGATCGCTCCGGGTAATGTAATTCTAACAATTACATTATTAATATAATCTGAAGTCTTCTTCCCTGGTTTTTTACCCGGGATGAATCCTCCATATCGTTTCATATTCTCCGCCATCTCAACGGGATTCAAAACAATCGCTGTATAGAAGTATGCAAAGAAAACGATCAGAGTAACATAAATAAGAGTATAGAACCAATGACCCGGTGATAACCAGTTCGTAAGTCCAACCCAGAATGTTGAGCCACTGTCGCCTCCTGCAAACATAGCAATAGTTCTTGGGAACATAATCACTGAATTCGCAAAGATGATAGGAATAACACCCGCAGAGTTAACACGGAGCGGGATATAAGTACTGTGTCCACCGTACATTTTACGGCCGACGAAACGCTTTGCATATTGAACCGGTATTTTGCGAACTGCTTCAGTTACAAGAATAACTCCAGCTGTTACAACTACCATGAGAGCAACAAAGATAAGTGTACGGATGATCCCAGTTTCTCCAAGACGGACTTTCTGGAATAAATGCCAGAAGCCGGCTGGGTAACGGCCAATAATACCAGCAAAGATGATAAGGGAAATACCATTTCCAATACCCTTTTCTGTTATTTGTTCGCCTAACCACATAATCATCATAGTACCAGTTACTAGAGTTATTACAGTTGATATGATAAAGAAGAGACCACTTACTGGCACAACTTGACCACCTGTTGACTCTAGATTCTGAAGGAAAAAGGCAATACTGATGGCATTGAATCCACCAATTATTACAGTACCGTAACGGGTTAACTGATTAATCTTTTTCTGTCCTTCAGCACCTTCTTTTCTGAGTTTCTCAAAATAAGGTACAATACTACCAAGCAACTGAATTACGATTGATGTCGTAATGTAAGGCATAATTCCAAGAGCAAAAACAGATGCCCTTTGGAAATTACCACCTACAAACAGATCATACAAGCCAAACAAAATCTGGTCAGTTCCGGGATTTGAGAAGAAAGCTTTCAACGCTACTACATTGACTCCGGGGACTGGTATGAAACTACCAAGTCTATATAGAACCAATATAAAGGTTGTAAAGAGTATCTTCTTCCTCAAATCGGGAATCTTGAAGATATTCGCTATAGTTTTAAACAAGTTAAACTACCTCCGCCTTACCGCCGTTAGCCTCAATAATTTCTTTAGCACTCTTAGAGAATGCATTAGCTTTGATGTTAACAGATTTTTTGAATTCAATTTCGGTATTAGCGAGAATCTTAACTTGTGATTTACCTTTCTTACCAGTGCTTGAAACTATTCCGAGCTCTTCGAATTTTGCAATATCAAAGTTGGTCTCATCAAGGTTAAGCAGTTGTTCAAGATTAACTATACGGAATTCAATCCTGTTCCAGTTCTTAAATCCACGTTTAGGGAGACGACGCTGAATTGGCATCTGACCACCCTCAAACCAAATAGGAACTTTCCCACCAGATCTGGATTTCTGACCTTTATGTCCTCTACCGGCTTGTTTACCATAACCGGTAGCCTGTCCTTTACCAAGTCGTTTGGTCTTCTTTTTTACATTGGGACGCTGTAGTTGACTAAGAGAATACATTTCGATCTCCTTTATTATTCCGCAACCGGTTCGACTTTCAATAAATAAGAAACCTTATTTATCATACCAAGTATGTTTGGTGTGTCATTATGAACTCGGTTCTTCCCAATTCGCCCTAAGCCAAGAGAAGCTAAAACTCTTCTATGAGTTTCTTTTCTTCCATTTGCACTTTTAATCTGTGTAACTTTTATTTTCATTCTTCCTCCCGACCTGTCAGTTCAGCAATGGTTTTGCCTCTTAACCTGGCGATATCACCAATAGTTCTGAGGTTTTTCAAACCATCGATAACTGCTTTCACAACATTTCCTGAGGTGTTAGAGCCTAGAGATTTGCAAAGAATGTTTTCAATTCCAACTACTTCGAGAATAGCACGAGCCGTTCCACCAGCAATAATTCCGGTACCCGGACGAGCTGGTTTCAAAAGAACTTTGCTAGCACCAAATCTTCCCAAAATTTCATGAGGGATTGTTCCGTTTACGATAGGTACGCGGAACAGATTCTGGTTAGCTTTGTCTTTAGCCTTACTAATCGCATCTACGATCTCGTTGGCTTTACCTTTACCAACTCCAACTTGTCCTGCTTTGTCGCCAATGACAACAATAGCACTGAAGCTGAAGTTTTTACCACCTTTAACAACTTTTGCAACTCGTTTGGTGGATACTATTTTTTCTGTGAATATTTGTTCGTTATCGTTATGGGCTTTGAAATCCTGTCTCAATTCATCCTCCCTTAGAATTCCAGTCCAGCTTTTCGGGCTCCATCTGCTAGAGCCTTCACGCGACCATGGTACTTGTAGCCGGAACGATCAAAACATACAGTTTTAATCCCTGCAGCGACTGCTTTTTCACCTAATTTAAGGCCGACCTGAAAACTCACATCAACCCTTTTACTTTTAGGTGCATCAAAATCCTTAGCGATGGTAGACATTGAAACAAGAGTTGTTCCAGTAGTGTCGTTTATAATCTGGGCATAAATGTTACTCAGACTGCGAAAAACTGCAAGTCTAGGTCTTTCTGTTGTACCTTGGAGTCTTTTGCGGATCGCCATTCTTCTGCGCGTTCTCATAGCTCTTCTGATTATATAATTTTTCTTAATCATTTCATCTCCAATTATGCGCCAGCTTTAACAGCTTTTATTGAAACGTGCTCATCATGATAACGAACACCTTTACCCTTGTAAACCTCTGGAGGTCTGCATTTTCTAATTTCAGCTGCGAATTTACCAACATCTTCTTTATTGATTCCCTTGATCGTAACGATACTATTAAGATCTTTAATAGCATTGCCACGCCCGATTTGTTGGGTAATAACTTCAATACCTTCAGGTATCTCTGCTAATATATCATGGGAATAACCCAAAGCAAGCTTTAACCATGGTCCAGTTTTATCTGCATTAAATCCGGTTCCAATAACCCACAAGATCTTTTCAAATCCTTGTGTTACGCCAACAACCATATTGTTGATAAGCGCTCTAGTTAAACCATGAAAGGCTTTCTGATCTCTTGAATCATCCGCTCTTGTTACGATAATTTCATTATCTACGATTTCCACTTTAATGGGTGGAATTGTATTATACTCTAATCTGCCGAGTTTTCCCTCAACAATAACCTGTACTCCGTCGAGTGTAATTTTAACACCTTCTGGAATCGGGATTGGGGATTTTCCTATTCTTGACATTATTTCCTCCTACCAGACCTTGCAGACGTATTCACCGCCTACTTTCGCTTTACGGGCAACACGATCAGCCATGACACCATGACTTGTTGAAATAATTGCAACGCCGGTATTATTGAAAACAGATGGCAGATGTATTGAGTTAACATAAACGCGTCTTCCAGGTGTAGATACTCTTTGAACGCCCTTAAGAACAGGGTCTCCGGTATTAGTGTAACGCAAGTATAAGGTAATTGTCTTGCGGCTCTTCTTTATCTCCGGATTTCTTTCGTTGACCTGGTAACTGTTGATGAAATTCTCTCCAGCTAAAATCTTTACAACATTTTCAATCAGTTTGTTATGATTCACAACAACCTGTTTATGACCGGCACGATATGCATTTCTTACTTTAGTTAATGCATCAGCTAACGGATCACTTATCATTATTCCTCCAACTTAATTTCTTACCAACTCGCTCTAGTGACACCAGGGATCTGGCCAATAGCAGCGTATTTACGGAAGCAGAGACGGCACATTCCAAAATCTCTCATATAGGCTCTGGAACGACCACACAACCTGCAGCGACTGTACTTGCGAACACCGAACTTAGGTTCTCTGCTCTGTTTTATGATCCAAGACTTTTTTGCCAAGCTTCCACTCCTTTATTTAGTTTCACTTTTTCTGAAAGGGAACCCTAGAAGGCGCAGCATCTCTTTGCCCTCTTCGTCTTTTTCAGCGCTAGTTACTATTGTAATGTTTAGCCCACGAATTGAATCGATTTTATCGAAATCAATTTCAGGGAAAACAGTATGCTCTTTGATTCCTAAAGAGTAACTTCCTCTACCGTCAAAAGAGTCTGCTGGGACACCTTTGAAATCTCTTATGCGTGGCATAACAATAGAGACAAGACGATCGTAAAATTCATACATGACTTCGCCACGTAAAGTTACTTTACAGCCAATAGGCATTCCTTCTCTAAGTTTGAAATTAGAGATAGCTTTCTTAGCTTTAGTAACAAGTGGTTTACGACCTGTGATAGCTGTAAGGTCTTTGACTGCATTGTCAAGGAGAGCCTTATTTTGGGTTGCTTTACCAACACCCATGCTAACAATTATCTTCTCCATTCTTGGAGCCATATTCACATTCTTATAATTGAAATGCTTCACGAGAGCAGGAATGACTTCTTCATTATATTTAACTTTCAAACGATTCATTTTCCGGCTCCTTATAACTCATCACCAGATTTCGCACAGACTCTGACTCTTTTACCATCAGCGCCTTTCTTGAAAACGGCTTTTGTTACATCATTAATTTTATCATTGTACAACATCACATTGGAAACATGAAAAGCAGCTTCCATCTGAATGATTCCACCCTGTGGATTTTGTTGAGAAGGTTTAGCATGTTTTTTCATCATGTTAACTTTTTCGACAATGATTCTTTTGGTCTTTGGAAAGGCTTTTAGTACTGTTCCCTTTACTCCCTTATCTTCTCCGGAAATAACGATTACAGTATCACCTTTTTTTATTCTCATTTTGTTCATTGCTTACTCCTATAATACTTCCGGCGCAAGAGAAAGAATTTTCATAAAATCATGATCTCTTAGCTCACGGGCTACCGGACCAAAAATACGAGTGCCTATTGGTTCGAATTTCTCATTAAGGATAACAGCTGCATTATCTTGGAATCTGATGTATGAACCATCAGTTCTTCTGATCTCTTTTGCAGTTCTGACTATTACAGCCTTCTGTACTGAACCCTTTTTTACCTTACCGGTTGGGGTAGCAGATTTGATAGCTACAACAATAATGTCACCCACGGACCCGTATTTTCTTCCCGAGCCCCCGAGAACTCTAATGCACATAGCTTTCTTTGCACCTGAGTTATCAGCAATATTGAGTACGGATTGAACTTGTATCATCTCTACTCCTTACTTGCTTACTTCTACAATCTGTTTAAGAGTCCATCTCTTGCGAGCACTCAGGGGACGAAATTCCTGAATCATTACGGTATCACCGATATGAGCTTCATTATTCTCGTCATGAGCCATGAACTTTTTATGCTTACGAACAGTTTTTTTATACAACGGATGCATAAACTGTCTTTCTGAGCGAACAACAATGGTCTTATCCATTTTGTCACTTACAACAACACCGACCTTCGTTAGCTTTCTTTCGTATGCCATCTTTTAAACCTCACTAAGCCTTTTTCTCTGTCAGAATGGTTAGAATACGAGCAATGTCTTTCTTTGCCTGACGAATCCGTAACGGGTTATCAAGAAGGTTTCTTGCAACCTGAAAGCGTAAGTTGAAAAGCTCAATTCTATTGTCTTCCATTTTGTGGGTCAATTCTTCAACTGTGAGTTCTCTTAACTCTATAGCCTTCATAACTCTACTCCTTCACGAGCAACCATCTTTGTTCCGATAGGAAGTTTGTGACCGGCAAGGCGCATTGCTTCTTTTGCGGTCTTAAGATCAACTCCCTGAATTTCGAATAATACACGACCAGGTTTAACTACTGCTACCCAATGGTCTGGAGCTCCTTTGCCCTTACCCATACGAGTCTCAGCAGGTTTTGAAGTAACTGGCTTGTCCGGATAAATTCTAATCCAAACTTTACCAATACGCTTCATTTGGCGTGTTATCGCGATACGTGCAGATTCGATTTGGCGACTGTTGAGCCATGCTGCGTCTAAAGATATAAGCGCATAATCACCAAAACTAACTTCTGAACCACGGTAGGCAAGACCTCGTCTTCTACCGCGCATTACCTTTCTATGTTTAACTTTCTTAGGTGCTAACATTTTTTCTCCTTCTCTTAGTCGAGAATATCCCCTCTATAGATCCAAACCTTGATGCCGATAACACCATAAGTAGTTTGAGCTTCTACGAGAGCATAATCAATGTCTGCACGAAGAGTGTGTAAAGGAGTTCTACCTTGTTTGTAACGCTCTGATCTTGCGATCTCTGCTCCACCAAGACGACCTGAACACTGAACTTTGATACCGAGGGCACCATCTGACATTGCTTTACGCATTGCCAATTTCATTGCGCGTCTAAATGAAACTCTTTCTACGAGCTGACGAGATATTTCCTTACCAACTAATTGTGCGTCTAACCAAGATTTTTGAATCTCGATAATGTTAATCATTACATTCTTATCTGCAGCATTGTTTTTATTAACAAGAAGGTTGATCTCATTTCTGAGTCTGTTAATGTCTTCACCCTTCTTACCGATCACGAGTCCCGGTTTTGCTGTATGAATATCTATATTGATAGAACTAGTCTTTCTTGAAATCTGGATGCGTGATACCATTTTTCTACTTAGACGTTTCTGGATATAGGTTCTGAGCTTGATATCTTCCAATAAACTGTCAACATAGGTTTCACCTTTGGCAAACCAAATTGATTCAGTCTGTTTGTTAATACCAATACGGTATAATATAGGATTAATTTTTTGTCCCATAGGTTCCTCCTATTCCTTTTCCCTTAATACTAAGGTGACATGACAGGTTCTGCGTCTGATTACAAATGCACGCCCTTGAGCCCGAGCTTGAAATCTCTTCATGATTGGACCGTCATCACCAAATGCATCGGCTACAACGAGTTGGCTCACATCGACTCTATTATCTTTCTGCTGGGCATTAGCCACTGCAGAATCAAGTAGTTTACCGATCGGAGCAGCGACTCTTTTAGTCGAGAACATCAGAATTTTCTGAGCTTCAGGAACTGCGACTCCGCGGATAAGATCCAGAATCAATCTGGCCTTTCTTACAGAACCACGGTGGTAGCGAAGTATTGCTCTTGCTTCCATTTCGTTACTCCTTATTTCTTCTTCTTGTCTTTGTGTCCGCGGAATGTTCTGGTTGGTGAAAATTCACCTAACTTATGACCAACCATATTCTCGGATACATAGACAGGTACAAATTTACGGCCATTGTGGATAGCAAAAGTATGACCAATGAACTCAGGAAGGATTGTAGAACGACGAGACCAAGTCTTTATAACAGTCTTCTTATCTGTTCTGTTCAATTCCACAACTTTCTTCTCCAAGTGCTCATCCACAAAAGGTCCTTTCGTTAATGATCGTGGCATATTTTCTCCTACTTCTTCTTACTGGCTTTGATTATATACTGGTTAGAGTACTTCTTCTTCTTACGAGTTTTTCCGCCTTTAGCGAGTTTACCCCAAGGAGATACAGGATGTCCACCACCAGATGTCTTGGCTTCGCCACCACCCATCGGATGATCAACCGGGTTCATAGCGACACCACGAACTGTAGGTCTGATACCCATCCATCTTTTGCGACCAGCTTTTCCAAGCTTAATCAGGTTATGTTCTATATTAGAAACCTGACCCATCGTTGCATAACACTCTTTACGAACAAGATGAACATCATTTGATGGCATCTTAATATGTACATAATTTCCGTCTTTAGCCACAACTTGACCTGAAGAACCGGCTGAACGAGCAATCTGCCCACCCTTACCTGATTTCAATTCAATGTTATGAACTATAGAGCCAAGAGGAATGCGTTCTAATGCGATGGCATTACCAACTGAAAATTCAGCGGTAGGTCCACTCATTAAAGTCATACCAACTTTGATTCCATCAGGAGCGATAATATATCTTTTCTCACCATCTGCATAGTTAAGAAGGGCGATACGAGCTGTTCTGTTTGGATCGTATTCAACGGTCGCAACAGTAGCCGGAATGCCATGCTTAGTACGCTTAAAGTCGATGATTCTATAATGACGTCTATGACCACCACCACGGTGACGACAAGTAATGCGTCCCTGGTTGTTTCTTCCACCAGATTTTTTCAGCTTAGCAAGAAGTGACTTCTCAGGAGTATCCGTAGTAATCTCTTCAAATGAGTAACCTGTCTTAAATCTTTGAGTCGGTGTTACTGGTTTATAATGTTTAATTCCCATTTTCCCTTCTCCTATAACTCAAAGTCTGGAATTGATTGGCCTTCTGCAAGGGTAACAATCGCTTTTTTCCAGTCCGGCTTGAAGCCTTCATAACGGCCTAATCTCTTAGGTTTGCCCTTATATCTGATTGTATTAACAGCTACAACTTTAACGTTGAAGATCTGTTCAATCACGCGTCTAATCTCGATCTTGTTAGCATTAATGCTTACTTTGAAAGTATAACGGTTGTCCGACTCTTTCATTTGACCGGTTTTTTCAGTAATTATTGGGGCGATTATAATTTCTCTTGGATGTATCATTATGCGAAGACCTCCACCATTTTCTTAAGTGCGGATTCGGTAATAACAAGTAGCTTGGCTTTAAGGATTTCATAAGCATAAAGTCCATCAGCACGATCACCTTCAACTCTCGTAATATTAGTGAATGATCTTACTACTGCTTTGTCGTTTCCGTCAGTTACTAAAAGAACTCTATCCCATTCAGTAGGTCTAACCTTTGAAAGGAAGCTCTCTGCATCTTTAGTAGATGGTTCATTATAACTGAGGTCTTGAACGATAAATACATTACCTGCTTCTGCTTTAGCTGTAAGAGCAAGCTTAAGTGCAAGTCTTTTCTTTCTTTTCGGGATATGACGATACCAATTTTTGGGGTCAATCCCAAAAGCCATGCCACCACCACGACGGATAACAGTTCTTATGTTACCAACACGGGCGTTCCCTGTTCCCTTCTGCTTAAAAAGCTTTCTTCCACTTCCCTGTACAAGAGCACGATTCTTTTTCGCAACTGTACCCTGGCGTTGATTAGCCAAGTACATTTTGATTACTTCGTGCAACAGAGCTTGTGGGTTCTTAGCTTCTGCAGTAAAGAGAGCAGCTGGAAGTTCTACTGTCCCGACTTTATCGCCGGATGCAGAATATTTAATTGCTTCTACCATTTATCTCTCCTGCATTATTTAGCTTTCTTGATGTAAACGATGCTGTTACGATGTCCGGGAATCGCACCTTTTACCATGATAAGACTGTTTTCAACATCCACTTTGACAACTCTCAGGTTTTGAAGTGTGACTCTATCAACACCGTAATGTCCCGGCATCTTTTTGCCTTTATGAACACGAGCAGGGGTTGCACACTGACCGATAGATCCACCACCTCTATAGGATTCATGGACACCATGAGATGCCTTGAAACCATGGAAGTTATGGCGTTTCATAACACCAGCGAAACCACGACCCTTAGATGTTCCGACAACATCAACAATCTCATTTTCCTGGAATAAATCAACTCTGAATTCATCCTGAAGTTCTATATCTTCGAGAGTCTTTAAACGGAACTCATGAAGATAACGAAATGCTTGTGAATCGAATTTTTTAAAGTAACCGGCCATTGGTTTGTTCAGCTTTTTATCTTTAAGCTTCTCAAAACCAAGTTGAATTGCTATATAGCCATCTCTTTCAAGTGACTTAGTATTAACAACCCGACAAGGTCCGGCCTGGATAAGGGTAACAGGAACAACTTTACCATCTTCAGTAAAGACTTGAGTCATTCCAATTTTTTTGCCTATTAATCCAACCATTACTATCTCCTTAATTATTTCGCTTTAATCTCTACGTGAACACCAGCAGGAAGACTTAATTTCTTCAATGCTTTGGTTGTATCAGGAGTAGGGTTAACAATATCAACCAGTCTCTTATGCACCAGCATTTGGAACTGGTCTCTAGACTTCTTGTTCACATGGGGAGATCGCAGAACTGTGTACAAGGTACGGTCTGTAGGTAGTGGGATTGGACCCAATATCTTAGCACCGGTATTCTTAGTACTCTTCACAATCTCTGCAACAGATTGATCAAGTAAGCGATGATCATACGCTTTCAACTTGATTCTGATTCGATCGTTTTTACTCACCTAAACCTCCAACTTTTACATTGTGAGCGACTATCCTCTTCGGTTGTAATGCATTCCCGATTATAAAGAGGATACAGGTATGATAGAATTTTGGGCAGATCGTGCTCTTTCAAGCTATGTGTCAGGGACCACTCATTAGTGGCCACAAGATTATGATTAAGTTTAATCAATACTTCATCCTGAGATCTACAAGCCCCTTCTATCGGGCTTTACCTTCCCCTGATACCATCGGGTGTGGCATCAGAGTGATTTACTTTTTCAAGTATATGCAAAATTCTATATCTCTTACAAACTGTCAAACACTTTTTTCTAACAACCCTATCTTTCTGTATTTCATTGAATTGCTGACATCGACGAATCTATTACTTTTTCTCTAAATTAGCATTTTATAGTTTTCTTTAAGGTAGATATTTTAAGCTATTTCTTATTGGAAAATGATGCTTTAGCTTCATCGTATTTATGGAAAAGTTTAACCTTTACCTTGCGGATGGTGGAGCATGCGAGACCTCCGAAATGGTGAAGAATGCAAGGGAATCTAACCATTGCGGAGGATAAAACCATCCGCAAGGTTGGAGAATCGCAGTATGTAATGCGAGCGTCCACGCTTGC
>JAVCCX010000206.1 GCA_030765245.1 Candidatus Zophobacter franzmannii
CATGAACAGCTGAACCCTATACTCTTCTCTTTGCCTAATCTCTATATCTTTGTTGAAATCTTCTTCACTATACTGTTCACCTAATTCAATATAGCCTTCTATAATGATATCATCCCCAGTATAGGTATAGTCATCAATTGTAGTGCTTATCTCTTTAACTTTGAAAGGTGTAAGGTAACCATCATTTATCCCCTCTTTGAGCGAGTAGATATATACAGGATCACCGAAATAGCGATAAGTATCAATATTCTTATCTCGTTTTGGGGTTGCTGTCAGACCAAGTTGCACAGCAGGACTGAAATACTCCATAATATCCCGCCAGGTGCTCTCATCACTTGCTCCTCCCCTATGGCACTCATCAATAATAATCAGGTCGAAGAAGTCTCGGGGATATTCACCAAAATAGGGAGTATCATCAGGACCGGACATAAAGGTCTGGAAGATAGTAAAGAAGACACTTCCATTGCGGGGGATTTTACCCTTTTTCCTAATCTCATCAGGTTTGATTCTAATTAGGGCATCTTCTTCAAAGGCATTAAAGGCGTTAAATGCCTGATCAGCGAGGATATTTCTGTCTGCGAGAAAGAGAACCCGTGGACTCCTGCTTCCATCTCTTTTGAGATTCCATTTTGCATGAAACAGCTTCCATACAATCTGAAAGGCAATAGCTGTCTTACCGGTTCCGGTTGCCATTGTTAGTAGGATACGCTCTTTTTTATTGGCAATTGAGTCTAAAACTTTGTTGATAGCATTCTGTTGATAATATCTTAGAATCCAGGTTCCGCTTTTATCTTCGTGAGGTATAGCAGATAGTTGAGACTTCCACTGACTAATCTCAACCTTATACTCTTCCTTCGGGGTAGGATATGTCATCTCCCAAAGTTCATCAGGGGTTGGAAACTTGGTAACATCACCCTCAATTCCCTCATCCATATCTATTCCATCTATCTTGTGCCCATTTGTTGCATAACTGTAGCGAACCTGTAGTCTTTGGGCATAATCTTTTGCCTGACCCACACCCTCTGTATAGTATTTGTCATAAGCCTTAGCTTCAATAACTGCCAGATTCCTGTTTTTGTATTGGAGGATATAATCAGCAAATAGAGGTTTTGCTCTCCGACCCTGTCCAATCAACCGTCCTTGAGTAATCTTATACTCTTTAAGGATTCGAGTTCCTTCAACCACATTCCAGCCTGCATTCTTTAATGCCGGTTCAATGTAATCAAACTTCGTTTGTTCTTCGTTCATGTTCACCTTAATTGAAAATTGAGAAGTGAAAATGGAGAATTATAATTTCAGATGTTCTATCTCAATTTTTGTATATTTTCTATTTCTTTTATATCATCTAAATCTGCATTTATAGCTTCTTGCTTCTTTCTCTTATAATCAAAGTCTTCATATCTATCTTTTACTAATTTTTTAGCAACTTCTGATTTGATTCTTCCGGCATGCGTTAGGATTTCATGTTCATTAAATGAGAGAAAAGCATCCAGTTTCTTCTCCCAATCATGCATTGTCATGATATTCCTCAATTTCGCCTGTCTTTCGGCATAATCTAAATACATCGTAACAATTTCATTCAACTCTTTTACCTCTTCCTGTTTGAGATAATTCTTTGCCGTTGTTACATCCCCTTTTCTAACAATAGAACCTTTCCATGTAGTTAATCCCATGTTTGGTAAATCAGGGTTACTCCTATCTGCGATTAATTCAGCAGCTGTTTCTCTTGTTATTGCCCAGAGCATTTTATTCTGCACTTTCTTAAAAAACAATTGGGCTTCAGGGTTATTCTTATCATAGTTTATTGCGGTTGTATAGATATCTCTTATTTTTTGGTAGAATCTTTTCTCACTAGCTCGGATGTCCCTAATTCGTTCAAGCCACTCATCAAAGTAGTCCCAATTAGTAGATTGCTTTAAGCGATCATCATCCATTGCAAAACCCTTGATGATATACTCTTTCAATATCTTTGTCGCCCAGATTCTGAATTGTGTAGCTCGTTTTGAGTTAACCCTATAACCTACTGCGATTATTGCATCAAGATTATAGTATTCAACCATTCTCTTCACATCTCTGCTTCCCTCTTTTTGAACTGTTTCTAAAATGGAAACAGTTGCCTCTCTCAGCAATTCCTCTTCATCATAGATATTGTTTATATGCTTTGATACAGCTGGTATCTGAACATCAAACAACATGGACATATCCTTTTGATTCAGCCATATAGTTCCATCTTTTAAAACTGTATCAACCTTTATTTGGTCATCTTGAGTTTTATACAGTATCATCTCTGTTAACTGGCTTACCATACTCTATCCTTTAACTTTTATACTAAAACCGAACTGTTTCCAAAATGGAAACAGTTGTTATTCTCAATTCTTAACTGCATTTCTTCGCATTTTCCCGAACTCGCAAAGCTCGTAATGGTGACTGCTTAGACAATTCCCATTCCCATTTCACCATTCTCAATTCTCCATTTTCACTTCTCAATTCTCAATTTTCAACTATCCATTAAAGAAGTTCTCAATTCTCTATTCTCAACTATCCATTAAATAAGTTCTCAATTATCAATTATCAATTTGCCTTCAAAGGCTTGTTCAAGTATTGACTTCTTCATCTCTTCCAAATCATCCAACTTCTTCTTATACATTTCTACTAATCTCTTTGTTTCTTTTGAGAGTAAATCTATCTCTTTTATGGCTTTTTCTTGTTCGGCAATTGGTAATTTTGGTATTCTTAACATACTAAGTTTTGAAGCATTAAAACCACCCTGTGCAGCCCCAGATATGCCTTTTTTAATGAGATCCCAGTAAACCTTTGTTTGAAAGAACATGTAGAGGAATTCTGGTAGTATATCTTTACTGTTGAGAAAAACCCTAATTAAATAGGATGCAAATACAGCAGAAGTATTATCCCTAATTATATAGCTTTTACACGTTGTTGCACCAGTTCTAGCAAAAACTATATCACCTTTATGTAATTTATACTTCAAGAGTTCATCATCACTAATAATGCATGAAGGCACATTATTCCAATTAACAGCTCCATCTTTTATATCTGTTATTCTCAAATACTTAATACCTTCAGACATAAAGGAAGATTTAGCAGTGTATCCATACATAATTTTTGCAATCTCTCCCAATTTCTTCTCTTCCCACTCTTCTCCCTCAATTCTCCATTCTCCATTATCACTTCTCAATTGATTACTCTTTCCATTCTCAAAGATTTGATTAAGCCTACTCTGAAAGAGTTCTTTCGCGTTTCTTATATTATTCTCAATTCTCAATTTTCCCTTTTCAATTAACCCCAGCGTTTCGTCTAAGAACGCTACAATCCGTTCCTGTTCAGGGAGAGGAGGGACTGTAATTAGAAAGGACTTTACTTGTTGTAACGATAAATTCTGCTGTGCAACTCCCCCCTGGTACTTGGATACTTGGTTTTTAACTAAGTTTGATGATAACATCTTAAGAATGAAACTTGGATGAATACCACAATCTTTGTTTAGTCTAATTATAGATAGTGCTTGATTAGTATTGGCTGGCAGCAATTCATCGTTAATTAAAGCTGTTCTTCCAAGTGCTCCTGCAATTGAAAAAACTATATCGTTAGATTCAAGCTGGGACCGTTTGAGTTTTAAATGGCATTCTTTTGATATATGAGCAAACTTACGACTAATGAATTCGCCATTAGCTTTTATCGATTCAACTTTGATAAAATTTATTCCTTCTGTAGTAAATTTGAATCCTACAGATGTTGGAG
>JAVCCX010000068.1 GCA_030765245.1 Candidatus Zophobacter franzmannii
GTTACAATATTTGATAATCTTACCAATAGTAAACTGGAAGTGCTTTCAAGAATTGAGAAGATTACCGGAGTTAAACCCGCATTCGAGTTAATTGATCTCCGCAATATAACTGCCCTTAGAGCTTCATTTGATATTTACAAATTCGACGCTGTGATCCACTTTGCAGGTTCCAAGTCGGTTGAAGAATCCGTTAATAACCCTCTTGATACTTATGAAAACAACCTTTTAAGCACTTTAAACCTACTCAATGTAATGAAACGGTTCGATGTTAAGCAATTGATTTTTAGCTCCTCAGCTACAGTTTATTCCCAAGCAAAGCAGTTCCCAATTCCTGAAACGAGTCCACTAGGTACAAGTTGTCCTTATGGAGAATCGAAACTGATGATTGAGAATATATTAAATGACTTATACAAATCTGACAATTCTTGGAATATCAGAATGTTGCGATACTTTAATCCTGTTGGTGCACATCAAAGTGGGTTAATAGGAGAGAATCCAACAGGAGCTCCTTCGAATCTATTCCCATTGATTACAGGATACATCTCAGGAAAATATAAACAGTTCAAAGTCTTTGGTTCAGATTATGATACTAAAGATGGTACTTGTATTCGCGATTATATCCATGTTGTAGATTTAGCTAAAGGTCATCTAAAAACTCTGTCACATCTGAAGAATAGTACCGGGCTTGACATATTTAATCTTGGGACAGGAGATGGTTTTAGTGTTTTAGAAGTGATAAAAGCTTTCTCGAAGGTCATAGATAAAGACATACCTTATCAAGTCTCAGAAAGACGGGATGGAGATATCCCTGTCAGTTATGCTGATGCTACAAAAGCTAAGAAAATACTTGATTGGAACGCTACTCTCACATTAGAAGATATGTGCAGAGATGCATGGAACTGGCAAAAACAAAATAATAAATAAATATATGAATCATGGAGGATCAATGAAAATAGCTGTTGTCGGAACTGGTTATGTTGGACTTGTTACAGGTACATGTTTTGCGGAGATGGGTAATGATGTTATCTGTGTAGATAATGATGTAAAGAAAATCGACATGCTCAACGATGGTAAAATCCCTATCTGGGAACCTGGTCTTGAAGAGATGGTTCAACGCAATGCTGCTGAAGGTAGATTAACCTTTACTACTGATGTCAAATCAGCTGTTGAAAACTCATTGGTAATTTTTATAGCAGTTGGCACTCCCCCTGATGAAGACGGTTCTGCAGATTTGCAGTATGTATTAGCTGTCGCGAGCGACATAGCTAACCACATGAACGACTATAAGGTCATTGTAGATAAATCTACTGTTCCTGTTGGTACTGCTGATAAAGTAAAAGCTCAAGTCGCAAAGATTCAAGCCCAAAGAGGTTCAGATTTTGAATTCGATGTAGTTTCTAATCCTGAATTCCTTAAAGAAGGTGCTGCGATTGAAGACTCTATGAAACCAGACCGTGTTGTCGTAGGTGTTGATAATGTTCGTGTTGGTGAGTTAATGAAGGCTCTTTATGAGCCATTCAATAGAAGCAGTGACAGAGTTATCACAATGTCAATTCGATCAGATGAGATGACTAAATATGCTGCAAATGCAATGCTCGCTACCAAGATATCCTTCATGAATGAGCTTGCTACTCTTTGCGAAAAGATGGGTTCAGATATTGCTGAAGTTAGGCATGGAATCGGCTCAGACTCTCGTATTGGCTATAAATTCATTTATCCCGGGGTTGGTTACGGTGGTAGCTGTTTCCCTAAGGATGTAAAAGCCCTTATTGCGATGGAGAAAGAGATGGGTGTTCCATCGAGAGTTCTTCAAGCTGTTGAAGATGTTAATGATGCTCAAAAGAAAGTTTTAGTTCAGAAAGTAAAAGCACATTATGGAGATGACCTGTCCGGTAAGACTTTTGCTGTTTGGGGTCTGTCTTTCAAACCACTTACTGATGATATGCGCGAAGCTCCATCTATTGAGATAATCAATGGACTTATTGCTGCAGGCGCAAAGGTTCAAGCTTACGATCCTGTTGCAATGGAAGAAGCTAAGCATTATCTTGGTGACAATCCTGCAATTACCTATTGTGCTGACCAGTATGATGCTATAAAGAATGCAGATGCACTTTTACTCATCACCGAATGGCATCAGTTTAGATATCCTGACTTTGATAGAATCAAAGCGGAACTCAAACAACCTGTCCTTTTTGATGGTAGAAATCAGTATAAACCTTCTCAACTTCGAGAGATGGGTTTCACCTACTTTTCCATTGGTAGACAGTAACACTTATTTAACTATGAGGAGCTCATTGCTCCTCTTTTTTATATGATAAAAACTGACATAGATTGGATGAAGGAAGCTTACAAAGAGGCTGAGATTGCACTAGCAGAAGGTGAAATCCCTATCGGTGCTGTTCTTGTTAAAGATGGTACTCTGGTTCTGGCCGACCACAACAGAACCAAGCAATTAGCCAATCCCTTAGCACATGCAGAGAAGCTTATCATTGACAAGTTAGTAAGCAGCGGGGAAACTTTCTTCAATGATTATCGACTTTTTGTAACTCTAGAACCTTGTACTATGTGTGCAGGGACAATAATCTGGAGTCGGATTGGAACTGTAGTCTTTGGTGCTTATGATGAAAAAGCCGGAGCAGTTGGTTCAATCTATAATGTACTTCGTAATAAGAATCTAAATCATAATCCGATAATCAAGACCGGAGTATATGCTAAGCAGTGCTCTGCTATCCTAACAACATTTTTTACATCTAAAAGATAATACGGAGAGTTGCCGGAGTGGTCGAACGGGGCGGTCTCGAAAACCGTTGTACGCTTGCGTACCCAGGGTTCGAATCCCTGACTCTCCGCCATTAATAACATAATTTATCCATCTTCAGATGACCTTAAACATTGACTTACAATATTACATATTAATATTTTATCTTTGTCCCTCAAACATAAAAAGTCCTTGACAGTGACTTCAATGATAAAATTCTCTATATATTCTATGTATGGCTTTAATTAGGAGTTTCTATGGGTGCAATTGCACATAACATTGGGTTGTTATGACTGTTGCAGTAATTGTGTTAATTCTCATTGTTCAAATTATCAGATTTATGCTTTCAAATCTCTTGATTTTTGCAGTATTTATCATACCTCCAATCCTATTCATAAGTGGTGTTTATCTTTTAGTGACCGGTAATTTCCTAGGAGTAATTGCTTTATTGCTCAGCCTTATCCTGATACTTAAACGGAAGAGTATTACTCATATTGGTCACCATTGGCGGCACAAGTAACAACTTCCATCGGGGCTCTATCTATCAAGGAGATTGTACAAACATCAAAGCACTTCTATCCTTATAATCTTCCGATTCCCTTGTTTTTATTGACAAAATAAGAGAAGTTAAGCATTTCATTGTCTGAGAGGTGTAAGTGGATATATTGAGATTTTACTTGAATTTTCAGAAAATAAGGTTTTATAGACGGATAAAGAGAATGCAGATGGGAGTTCCCTTAGGAATAATCCTTTTACTCAGTCTATTTGCGACCTTATCATGTGTTCTTTTCTTCGAAGTTAAACATTATCACTATTTCTATCTATTCCTCGCCATTAATATCCCGATTAGTTTCTGTAATCCCAAACATGTGGATTTTCTAAAACGAACCTATAGTAAATCAGATTATTATCGAATCAGGTTAACAGAAAACATTGCATTAGCACTACCGTTTGGAGCAATGCTACTTTTGAGTGGGTATATCTTCTCAGGATTAAGCCTGTTAATAGTATCCCTTATTACTGCATTATACACTCCAAAGATTATCTCATCATATGCTGTGCCTACTCCCTTTTACAAAAACCCATTCGAGTTTATTGTGGGATTCAGACTATCCTTTGCTCTGATATTCTTGGGTTACTATCTTACCTATATTTCATTCATATACAGCAATTTCTACCTAAGTATTTTTGTAGTTCTGGCATTTTCAGTATTAGGAATGATGTATTATATCAAAGTCGAGGAGACTTATTTCGTCTGGATTTATCAATTTACTCCCAAAGCCTTTCTTTTCAGCAAAGTCAAACAAGCTGTTTATTCTCTGCTTCTCCTCTGCCTTCCCGTAATAGTGGTATTGGCAGTAATGCGTCCTACCGGAGTATTCATAATCTTAGGTTTCATGCTCGGAGGTATCGGAATGTTAGCTACCGGTGTTTTTTGCAAATACTCATCCTTTCCGGAAGAATTATCCCTGCGACAAAGCATGCTTTTGTTATTCTCAGTTTTATTCCCTGTTCTGATTCTATTTACTCTCCCCTATTTCTATATCCAAGCAAGAAGGCAATTAAAGGAAATACTCTTATGATCGAAGTAAAAGATGTAAGCAAGAGCTTCGGAAGAGTTCAAGCTCTTCGGAATATTACGATAAACTTTGAAAGAGGAAAAGTATATGGGTTAATTGGACCTAATGGTGCCGGCAAGACAACTTTCTTCGAATGCCTCGCAGGGCTCATGGACTATTCCGGGAGTATTGACTATTCACAGCACGATATACGAAATCACATTGCTTATTTACCTACAAATCCAACGTTCCTCACTTTGATTACGGGCAAAGAGCATTTACAGCTACTGTGTAATGCAAGGAGAGTTACGAAGCCAAACTTTAGGATAAGCAACATCTTCAATCTACCTCTTAACAGGTTTGTAACTTCTTATTCTACCGGTATGAAGAAGAAACTGGCATTCACTGCTATCCTGATGCAAAAGAATGAGTTATTCCTTCTTGATGAGCCATTTAATGGTGTTGATATTCAGAGTAATATCCTTCTAACTGAGATAATCCACCGTCTAAAACAGGCGAATAAGACTGTCATCATCTCATCACATATCCTCTCCTCACTATCAAGTGTTTGTGATAACTTCATCCTCCTAAAAGAGGGAAAGATACACAAAATAGTAGGGAAAGATGCCTTCAATGAGTTGGAAGCTGACCTAATAAAGAATGAGGTCAGCAATAAGCTTGAACATCTGATTATCAGATAAACCGAGCTTAGACCAAATCAATGACTTATATCTTACTTCAATAGCAACATCTTCTTAGATGTGATTACTTCTCCATTCTCTTTGAGAGTGGCAAAATAGATACCAGAGCTTACTTTTTCACCCTTATTACTATTCCCATCCCATTTGACTGTTCTATTTGCTGTGAACCCTCTATTTAGGTTAAAAGAATTTACCAATTGTCCTCTAATATTGTAAATATCAAGTCTGCTATCAGTTGACTGCTTAGGTAATGTAATGTCAAAGGTCATACTATCTGAGTTATTAGTGTTAAATGGATTCGGATAACTTGAGATAGAGCCGGATGCTAATGCAGAATTGTTCTCCTCTATTCCTGTTGAAGGTAACACAGTAATTGCAGAGAAGTCAGAAGCAGTATATGTAATCCCTTCTATAACTACACTCAACTCAAGTCCGAATACACCTGATTGAGTAAAAGTCATTTCAGGATCTTGTTCATAGCTATCTACGGTTCCATCTGGTCCAACATCCCATTCCCAACTTGTTACGCTTCCGATTGAGATGTCTGTAAACCTGATTGACTCACCCTCTTCAATAGTATCGTTATCTAAGACAAAGTTAGCTTCAGGAGCTTCACTTGTGTAAATATAACTGACTGGTGTTGACCATTCACTCCACTTCAAATTCTGGTCACGGTATTGAACTCGTGCCAGGTAGGTTTCTCCCTGTGTTAGGTTAAAGGCACCTGTAATTCTTTCAAGGTCAATCCCTGCGTTCTGATCTACAGGAAGGTAGTCCGGAGCGCCTGTATCCCAATAGTAGTTTTCCCAATTCCAATATTCATCAACAACAGGGTTATTAAAATCGTCATTTATATTAGCAATCTGGAATCGTGAACTCATTATCTCATCAGGACTTGTAAATGGTGATGCTGTTACAGTAAGTGGTGATGTAGCTGTCTTACCAATCTGAAGAATTTCAGGAGTCTCAGGCGGATCTTGACTAAGAACTCCATGCCAGGAATCCATTAATACTGTATCAAGTAAAAGGTCATTGTGACCTAAAGAGTAAGTATTAGCTGCGTAACTTCCATTCTCAAGATCTATATCTACAATCACATAGACATAATTATCTAGTGACTTTGTCATCTCAAAGTAATCAGTTTGATTATAGTTCATCCCCCATCTATCTAGATGAGCTCCACTTGCACCTGAAATTATTAAGCGAGAAGTTCCTTCGCTCATAGCTCCACGCTGGTAATTATGTGAATGCCCGGCAAAGAGCATTGTGCTCTTCTCTGTTTGGTTTGCAATAGGATTAATCTGATTCCACACCCAATCAGAGTTACCGTAAGGCCATAGTTCACTTCGTCCGGGGTAATGTTTAAAGGTAAAGAGCCAATCATAGTTAGGGTCATTATCTGTAGCAGTTACAACATCTTGATACCAGTTAACCTGTGTATCCCCTGCTGTAATACTGTTAAGAGATGCAAATTTAACCGGACCAAGTTCAAACTCATAGTATTTTTCGCCCTCAGTTCCGGTTACAAAATCCTCATTCTTCACATAGTTATAGAAATTCTGTGATTCTCCCTCATGATTTCCTATAGAAACCATCGTTGGAATATATGGAGTAATTGAACGGAAAGGTTTGAACCAACGCTCATTATATTCAGCTAAATTACTCCCAATTGTAACTGTGTCCCCAACATCGAGCAGAAGATCAACTTCATTATGCCAGTCATCACCATATAGTTCTATAAACTTATCTCGCATTGAGGTCATTACAGTTGTAACCATAGCAGGTTCTGCCTGATTATCACCCACTATTGCAAACACAAAGTGACCATTGCGGTCTCCAATTGCAGGGGATGTCCTGAAATTGAATATATCAGATTGCTCAGTGCCTGTAATACATTGGTAAAAATACTCGGTATCCGGCTGTAAATTCTCTAACTTAACAGAATGCCAGACAGTCTCTGAGTTGAAGGTATGAACATCACCAACTGCTGCTGAGCCAAGTGCGTCAGTTGTCCCATACTCTACTGTGGACTCATTGCTACTTGCTTCGTGCCATGAGACATACATAGATGTTGGAGTAGGACCTTGGAGAAATGGATGCATTTCTAAGAGACCGGGACTTTCGAATTGATGACCAAAACCACCCATATTACCAATCTCAGTATTTGTTAAACAAACATCGTATAATGAAACTGCTGAGACATCTATAGGATTATCCTCACTATCGTTATCTGCAAAGAATAGCAGTTCATTTTCTGCCGAGGAAGGATAAATGGAAAATCTACCATCTAAGGTCTGTGCTCCCCCATCCTGAAGTAGTTCTCCATCAAGATAGTATTTGTATGTGTTACCTAAATCGGAAGCAATTACAAGCCGATACCATTCGTTAGGAATGATTTGGTAGGATGAATATCCTGTTGCAGCAACACCCAAATGACCACTTGTATTTATGAAAGAATCTCCATCATTACTGTTAGCTACACTTGTTTGATGAAAGGCATACCAATCACCAATTGAAGGCACCTTGAAATCTATTACAATCGAGTATTGATTAACCCAGGTTCCTGTGCCATTGGCAGCAATATCATGGAAACAATGATAATAGCTTCCTACCCCTATATTAACCGCTCCATCACCGGCATCAGTTCCGGCAGTGGCTGTATGAGTCCCTTCCAGAACTAAATCATTGCCGTAGGTAGCTTCTAATAAGTTGGTGAGGTTATCGAATGTCCATTGCCCGATCGGATCGGTTGCAAAAAGTGTAACTGTTATCAAAGCAAAAATCATAATAATTGTAATCTGTTTCATCTCTACCTCCAAGTTTCACAAAGTTACAGATGCATATGATATTTGTCAATTGAAAACATTTTTCTAAAGAGTGTATTTTCCCTTACACAATAGTATGAAATCTTAACATTTACCGGGGAATCGTTTCATCTCTCTCTTAATTCACCTGCTTTGCCCGGAACTCAGCAGCTTTTTCTGTTTCACCTGTTTTTTCGTAAAGCTCTACCAATTTTCCGAGAGTGTCCTTCGTATCAGCATGCTCACCACCAAGCACTTTTTCAAATATGGTATATCCCCGAAGCAAAAGTGGCTCTGTCGCTTCGTACTTACCCTGACGCTCATACGCAAGTGCCAGATTATTGAGAGAGGTAGTCATCAGGGAAAATAGAACAGAAAGCATCTCCGGCAAATACGCTGACAAATCCACCGTTTCTCTCAATCTCATCAATCGGAAAGCCAAATACTGCTTCCATAAAGCGAGAAAGCTCTTCCGCACCTGCTTTACCATGCTTCCGAAATTCATTGCCAATTTTAGTAAAATCAGCTATATCAAAGAAAAGAACAAAGCCATTCAATTGCCCTGAATAGATTTCACTCTCATACTTGTTTAAAATAAATGTTGGAATATAGCGTATCATCTGAAATCCTCCGATAATTTAATTTTGTAATTGTGTCTGCAGTTTGTAGAACTGCCTTTGTTAAATATATTCAAACTTAATTAGGCTGATGTTAGAATTACACAAATGTTAGTTATAATGTCAATGATTTTTTTGTTTTCGGATACAGTCGTTAATTCTCAAGTCCATGCAATTGCTCTCTTTCAGCTTTTTACTTTTGTATTTAGGTCTGTCTCGCAACGAAGTGCGTGTCCATCTTACCCTTGGCAAAGATTGATGGCTGAGCGAAGCGAATACTTGCATTGGTGAAGAAAAAGAACAACAAATTCAGCCCGTGAAGGGCTGTTATTTTTGGGGAATCATTACCATAGGTCATTCGACCTATGGCTATTCATATTCAGCCCATTCCGGGCTGGGGATCAATACAGAAAAAGGGCATAAGATATTATGCCAAACTATATTCTTAGATCTCTATTTGTCACCCTGCCTGTCAGGTCGTAGCCTTTGGCGAAGACTGAAGCGAAACAGAGTGAATTCGGGTCTCTCCTATATCTTAAGTTTCTAAAGAGTAAATAGAGATTCCCCCACGCGTTGCACTTAGTCGGGACGACAGCTATTCTCAATTCTCAGGAAATCCTTAGGCTGGATACTTTTAAGGGTAACTTCTCAGCACTAATTAATTTAGTCTCAACCAATTACGACACCAATATCTCGCCTATTCAAGACGCGTGCCCCACGCGTTAGCCACCCGTTACCCACCCGTGGGTCTCCCGTGGAAAGCCACGAGTTATCCACAAGTTGTGCATAAGTCATAAACGATAAATTCACTCGTCTTTAACAACCGAAGTATTAACTGGTATTATGATTCAATCAAATTGTGTCATTGTTGGGACATCTAAATAGATGTGGAAGATGAGGTGGGCATATTTAATGAAGTCCGTTTTTGCTTTGCTCTGACAAACTCCATAAACAGATTTAAGTCTTGTTTGGGAAATGATGCTTTAGCTTCATCCTCGAAGCTTGCACCATAAATTGAAAAAGGGGTGATTTAACTCACCCCTTTTTATATATTACTTAACAATTATTAAATTATACTTCGAGTTGATCCTCGTCATCATATGGTTTTCCCATTTTACCTGTAAGAGATACTATCTTACCTACAAGTAAGCCGGAAACTAAAGCAACAACGAGAGTAACAACGATACCCAAAAGCTGAGACTTAACATCAAGTCCCTTCACAACAAAGATAGCTACGAGTCCACCCATGATACCAGGGAGACCGTGAAGATAGAGAACACCACATGTATCAACTTTCTTTAATAAATGCTGAAGCTTCTCTTTAATTACAGCGAAACCAAGAGTTGAAAGAAGTCCTGCAAGGATACCAATCACAAATGCGATTGGAGCAATGGTTACATCACAAGTTGAACCTATGGCAACACCACCGGCAAGAGTAGCATTGGCGATATCTTCAGGAGATACTTTCTTGCGAAGTCCAACAGATGCAAAATAAGTTGCAAGAGTAGAACCACAGAGAGCAAGTACAACATTGATAACTGTTGGGATTAGGTCTTTGGGAGCAACAAGTGCTGCACAAAAACTAGGCCAGAAGATCCAGAGGAGCATACTACCAAGTAAAGAAAAGCGATCACTGGTAGCATCAGATGGAACTTCACATTTATACTCTTTCTTAGATGTTAAGGAGAAAATAAGACCAAAGCCAAAGATAGCACCAAAAGCGTGAATAACTATTGAGCCACCTGTATCAGCGATTGCATCTATAGGAATCAAACCTAAACCACCTGAAAGGAGAATCCATTCATTAAACACATAGAATGGAACAAAGAGGAGTCCAAGTAGGATATATTGATAAACTTTCATGCGCCCTAAAACAGCTCCGGCACAGATTAAAAGTGAGGCTGCTGCAAATTCAGCTAAGATTAAGCTGTTAATCGCAGGTCCCGGATGTGAGAACAAACCTGTGTGTTCCACGAGGAAGTAGGTTGGAATCGCAATACTAACCATCATATAGGTCGCAGTTATAGCACTTCTACCATACTTCTTTACGAATACCATTAAGAAACCGAAACCGGCTAAAAGCATAGCCATGATATGGATTGAGCGGAAATACTTCTGTACCTGGATAACTTCATCAAGCTTTGAGCTTGCTTCAACCTCTGTTGCTATACAAAGTCCAACAACAGATAGAAGAAGAAACGTTAGGATAACTACTTTCACTGTCTTGTTCATACAATCTCCTTAATTAATGCTGTTGCTTAAATAGATAATTTAGTTACTTAAGTCAACTATTATTCTTACTAAGGGATTATGAACCTTTAAACCGTGTCCTACAAATGCTAATGGGCAGGTCTGAGCCTGCCCATTAGCTATAATTATTTATGATTACTTCAATAATACCATCTTCTTTGTATGGGTATAGCTCCCGTGATTCAACTTATAAAAATAGAAACCTGAAGGTACATCTCTATTAAGTTCATCCTTACCATTCCAAGTAACTGAGTATGAACCAGATTTGCTTGCAAATTCATTATATCCAAAGTGCTTGATTCTCTTACCTAAGACATTGTAGATATCGATTGTCGCACCATTTGGATTATCAAGATTAAAACTAATGGTGGTTTCGGGATTGAATGGATTAGGGTGATTACCAAGCAAACCTATCTGGCTTACCGGTATCTCATCTTCTATTCCGGTTGATGGAGTATATGCTAAAGAGAACTCAATTGTGTCTTCATATTCTCCACCCAAAGTTGTTAAGACGAGAATGAAATCAAGTTGATTGTCATTGTATGCATCAGGATCAATTGAAAAATCAAAGTAATAATCTAAACCAAAACCATCATCTTGAAGACCTAGATAGTAATATGTTATCTCAAAACTATCATCTAAGACAACTTGCTCATCATTACTGGTTATACTTAGCATCGGATATTGAATTACTGCTCCACCCTGATTGCCAATATCAAGTCGGATATTGTTTATGGAATCATCAGAGATCTCTCCCCCATTACTATTGATGATATATTCATCGATAAAGACTTCAGGTGCATAGGCTATAAAGGGGATGTCATAGTGATTAACAGTTTGGTCACTGTAGAATGAATAAAACAGACTGAATTCATACTCATTCACTATTTCATTGCCTACTGTAAACTCATATGGGCCAAAGACGAGTTCGGCTTCAGGGGCTAAACTAGCGATTGCCCCATCAACAGGGTCCATAATGATGTCTGAATAGTTTGAGTAGATTGTGAAGTTGTTATTATAAGCATACTGTCCGCCAATATTCTTTAACCGCAGAGAAAACGATATGGTTTCACCATAGTCAATCTGCTCATCCCAGCCTGTATCCACTATAACTTCATCGACTACGACATAAGCATAATCTAAAGAAGAGTGAGAGAACTCAGAGTCAATCTCTGTGATAACTGGAGAAATTGGAATGTTTATAAAATCAACATCAGAATCTGCAATAGTAACATAACTCTCAAAATATCCCGCAAAGTAACCATCAATTGTATCGGTATAAATTCGATAGACTCCGGGAGTTACTCCTTCGATATCAAAGTTGCCGTTGTCATCTGTGGTATCAGTAAAATAAACATTCTCCCAACTATTAGGGGATGTTCTATGCATATATATGAGCAGTCCTGAGACGCCATTATTTGTAGTATCATCTAAGGCATATCCTGAAACATTCACTGCGAATCCCAGGATTGGAATTATAAGTATCAAAAATGCTATTGTTAGTGTTTTCATGTTAACCTCTTAATAATAAGTTAGCCAACTGAAACATTTAGGCAAATCATTAATAATCCCACCTAAGGATAGTCCACACAACAAGCATATGACGATTTCAATCAGAAAAAACTTGGACAGAGAAGTGCAAGGCTATAGATTTGGACAAACAAATGGCTTAAGTTAGGAGGAAATGTGAATTACAGAAAGTATGATCATGAGAAGGATAAAGATTCTCTATTCCGAATTTGCAACGAAATCGGCTGGGCAAAGAAGCCCGAAACATTTTGGTTAACTGAGTATATCCCCAAGACTAGAACACTTGTCTCAGATCTAAATGGTCAAGCTGAATGCTTCGCTAATTCTGTCTTAGGTAATTATTATTATCTAGGACAAAAGCTTACTCTATCTGCTATTAATGGTATTGGAACAAGTCTCGTTGCCAGAAAGCAGAGATTAGCATCTAAACTAACAGTTGCGAAAATTGTGGAAGATGTCATGGATGGTGCTGATATTGCCGGACTAGGTTTCTTTGAACAAGGATATTACGATCAATTTGGCTTTGGTAACAATGGCTACGAACACATAGTACGCTTTACACCATCGAGTCTCAAGTTAAAGCGTGACATCCCTGTTCCGGTGCGCATTGGTATAGAGCATGCTAGCGAAATCTATGAAGTTAGAGCCAATAGACATAGAGTGCATGGAAATGTTGTCCTACCAGAAATATGTAATACTGGTGATCTCCAAGATGGTGACAACTATCAGGGCTATGGATTTAGAGATGAGGACGGAACCCTTACTCATCTAATTTGGGTTTATGGTAGAGGAAGTGAGCATGGAATGTTTAGAATCTATCTACTCTATCAAAACTATGAACAGTTTCTCGATCTACTTGCACTAATTAAAAGCTTTGGTGATCAGATAACTATTGCCAGAATCTCCGAACCACCGGGGATTCAGATTCAAGACTTCTTGAATCAACCCTTCACATACAGGAGACTAACTACAAAATCACCGTATGAGAATTCCATTAAAGCTACCAGTTGGTCCCAGGTGAGGATATTGAATCTTGAGAATTGTATTAGTAAACTTAAGACTATAAAACCGGTCAGTTTCAACTTAAAGCTCTCTGATCCTATAGTTAAGTATCTACCTGAGAATTCACCATGGGCTGGTATCGGGGGTGAATATATCGTAAGACTTGGCTCTGAATCAATGGTTGAGAAAGGAGTGGATAATTCATTGCTGACCCTTGAAGCATCTGTAGGAGCATTTACTCGCCTATGGGCCGGAGTTTTAAAGGCAACCCAGTTGAGATACTCTGATGAGCTTTTTGCCCATCAAGAGCTACTTACGGAACTTGATGAGGCAATTAACCTGCCTATCCCCCGCTTCGATTGGGACTTCTAGTAACATAAAACAATATAATTGATAAAGGGGTGATTCAATTGACTCACCCCTTCTCTATTTTACTTTAATTATTATTTCATTAAGACAGCTTTCACAGTCTTGTGATAAGTGTCTGACATCATTCTGATGAAGTAGATACCTGATGGATCTGATACTCCATTTCTATCAAGACCATTCCAAACAACAGTGTGATTTCCTGCTTGAAGGTCATTGTTTACTACTTTCTTCACAATCTGTCCTCTATTGTTAAACACTAAGATATCAACATGTGAACTCTTAGCTTGTGAAAAGCTGATAGTTGTGGTTGGATTAAATGGATTTGGATAATTACCATTCAATGAAGTTACTACCGAGGTTACTACATCGTCATTATCATTAGTTGGGTCAATTACATTTGTGAATATACCATCTGAAATAGCTCCACTTTGATAAACTGCCATTATTGAATAGAGATAGTTTCCTACTGGTAATGTAGCAAAGTCTTCGTCAACATAGCTGGTCTCTGTAGTTTCATTGGTAACCTCAGTCCAAACCGTTTGGTTACCTTGTTCACCATCGATTAAACGATAAACATTATAACCAATCAACAGTCCACTATCAACAGGGGCAGTCCAGTTTACTAAACCATTATGAGTATCTGGTTGCACATCTGCTTCAGCAGTATCAGGAGCATAAGCCATTTCAACGGTCGCGGTAACAGGGGTTGTAGTTCCCGATTCACCTGCTCATAAACAGCGGTTACGGTATAATCATACATTCCATTTGCCAATCCTAAATCATCATATGATGGGACAGTGACATTAGCTGTTGTCCCGGATACATTATATGATGCAGTTCCAGTA
>JAVCCX010000412.1 GCA_030765245.1 Candidatus Zophobacter franzmannii
GGACTAATATCATTAGCCACATCCCAAGCACTAATCGGTTTATCAAACTCCCTAATGGAGCCATCCGGTAGAGTAATCTTTATCATCTACTTCTCCTATTTATGTTTCTTTCTTAAATCTTTACTAATCTTTTCAGCTGCTTCATCTAAGGCCTTGGCTGGTTCTATCAGACCGTTTATGACTCGTTCCAGAACCTGTTCTTCCAAGTCCTTACGAGCATTATACCACTCTGCAAACTGAGGTTCGGTTTCAGCATATTCGAGCTGACCGTAAACTTGTGCAAGGGATTCATTACCTGAAAGCATCTCTTTAATAGTATCAGTCTCAAGTGATGACCTTCTAATAGGCATATAATTGGTCAGGCGTGACCATTTAGCAGTTTGCTCTGTATCAGAGAACCACTTGATAAATTCCCAAGCTGCTTCCTCTCTCTTCTTATCTTTGCATTTGAAGATAGCAACATTAGTACCACTTATGATATTTCTTTTAGTTCTAAAGTGTGGTATCGGTGCCATTCCCATATTAAAGAGGAACTTCTGTTTTCTCATAAAGGCTAATGAGACTGAGGAACCTTCATACATTCCCACTTTTTCAGCGAGGAAGTCATTCTGCCCGTCATAACCGGAAACAGTATAAACACTCTTGTCTTCATTGAGCAATGCACAAATGAAATCAAGAGCTTCACCACCTTCAGGGGAGTTAAAAGCGGGGGTAATCCCGTCTTCTTTCATAATATGTCCACCGGCCTGAACGAGAAGATTCTCAAACTGCCAGGCAGAGATATTCATATTAGTTCCATATATATCTGTGATCCCATTTCCATTGAGATCCTTAGTAAGCTTTTTACAATATGCCCGAAATTGCTCCCATGTTTCAGGTGGGCTGTTTGGGTTGATACCATTACGAATAAAAGAATCTTTGTTATAGTATAGAAGTCTGACACTCTTATTGAATGGCAGAGACCAAAGCTCACCATTCAGAGTATTACTTTCAATAAAGACAGGGTAAATATCATCCATATCTTCATCTGTAAAGGTTGAGTCACTCTCAATCATATCGCCAAGATTAACCAATACTTCACCTTCAACAAAGTTCGCTGTCCAAGATTCAAAAACCTGAGCAATATCCGGTTGTTTATTAGCCTGAATAGAAGCCATTAGCTTTTGTGAAAGTGCTGTATAATTTCCTACAGAGATAGACTCAACAAGAATCTTATCTTGACTCATGTTGAAATCAAGCACGAGCTCATTAAGAGCTTCACCGAGTGGTCCACCCATGGCATGCCAGAAAATTATCTCTGTCTTGGCTGAGTCTGTTTTCTTACCACATCCAACCAGTACTAACACTATCAATAACAGATATATTATCTTTTTCATTATTACTCCAAATCTTGGTAATATTCTACTCTGCTAATAATTGAGTATATCGTAAGCAGTCAAATAATTTTTAATAATAGCGGTAATAGAGAAGGGATTTTATCTTCTATCAGCACAAGGCTGGGAAATGATGCTTCAGCTTCATCTCTTGTATCCTCTACAGCTAAAGCAGTAATTCCTAATAGTTACATTTCACGGCTTTAATCCCAATTCTCCTCCGTGAAGGAGTGTCAGCGACTGCTGACGAGGTGGTTGTATTCGTAGGGGCGGTCTTGTTTACCAGGGCGTTTTATCCACCGTAATCTTGATGAAGGTGGAAGCTTCATACGAAGACTGGTACCTACCCTATTTGGGCACCCGCAATTGTGGAGTAAAACGAGGGTGGATGTTACAACACCCCAAAAAAGTAACCATTGCGGAGGTCAAAGGACCATCCGCAATGTAATTCCCTCAAACTTAGTTTGCGTAGCGTAATCATCCTGATTGCGTCTATACAATCTACACTGTGCCTTTTCCAATAACTTAGCATGAATAGTTCTCAACCCACCGAAATTCAGCCAATGCACTTACACGGTGGCTTTTGCATAGAGTTACACCAATTCTGGCTATCTTGATACAATTTTATAATCTCTTTAGAAATCAATGATAATCTGAATCAATAGTGCGTTTTATGCGGAGTTCGGTGATTTTGAGGTCTTTTATTTCACTCGGAGCACCGTGTTTAACAACGCACTGTTTCTGCACTGTGCACGCGCTGTCAACCCGCTGTGCACCCACTGAATCAGTGCGAGCGCAGTGCGTGCACAGCGGGAGCACAGCGGGAAAACTGCGTATTGATAGATAGGGCGTAATACTCCTACACTCCCCCTATTCAATTCATGATATTTTCATGGAAATCTCCAGCACAAGCACTTTACTTGGAACTCTCTTGCTGTTTTGTCCAAGAGTCCTCCAAGTGTCTCCCACGAATTAAATGGGAGAAGTATTGGAGGAAGGTGAATGCAATTGGTATGTATGTGATAATTATTAAAATTATTGACAGCTATAACTTGCCCTATAAATATTTGTCTCACTATACTCTTTCTGTATTAATACACAAAGAGATAACTTAGCTTAACCTAATAGCATAATGTTTCCATGTGAGGTGTCTGTGAAAATTGAACTGATTGAGATTGAAGACAAACCATTTGTGATTGAAGAGTATGTTGGTCTTTGGGAATATACTGATTTAATGGATGATTACATTTATAGTTACCCTAATACTTCCGTTGTCAGCATTGATGGATAAATGATTAAAAAACAATATAGGAGGGTTTATGGCTCAACCAAAATATATGGACTTAGTTGATAAATCAACTCAAGCTGTGTTATCTGCAATAGAAGTGTATAATAAACCAGACTTTAAATATCGAGAAGAAAGCTTTACTATATTACTTATAAATGGCTGGGAACTTCTTTTGAAGGCAAAGCTTCTCAAAGAAAATAGAGGGCAACTTTCTATATTATATGTTTATCAGAGTGTTGATGGTAAGAGAGTTAAGAAATTAAAGAAGAAGGTGTTAAGGAAATCAAGATCAGGTAATAATATCACTATAGGTATTGGAAAGTGTTTTGATAAACTAGTTGAAAAAGACATTCGACTTGATCATAGTATAAAACTTAACATTCAAGCATTAACAGAAATTAGAGATACAGCAATTCATCTCAATTTTTTAGGAGATTCAACAAGTCTTAAAGTGAATGAAATCGGATCTGCTTCTTTGCAGAACTACTTCAATCTTATTATAGAATGGTTTAAAGTAGATTTATCGGATTATAATATTTTCATAATGCCTATGTCATTGAAACATGGATACGAGATGATGTCATATTCAGTTAGCTCACAAACTGAACAAATCAAGAGCTTTCTCAAATATGTTAACAACATTGAAATTGACCATCCGTTTAGTGAAGATTCTGATTACAACATTTCGCATAGGATTCAAATGAAGTTTACTAAATCAACTGACATTAATGCTTTAATGGTACGAAGATCAAACTCACCTGATGCTGTTGAAGTGATAATGACTGAAGATGAAGTTCTTAGTCTATATCCCCTTAAGTATAATGATTTAACTAATAAATGTCGAGCAAGATACACTAATTTTAGTAAAAATATGCGATACCATGATATCCTTAAAAGAATTAAGAAAAATGATAAATTGTATCATAAAAGAAAATTAGACCCTTTAAGTATAAATTCAAGTGTTTTGGGTACATATAGTACTAACATCTTCTCAGAATTAGATAAGCATTATACGACAAAGAAATAGTGTAAACCGCGTCCACATTTGCGAAAGCTACGGATAACAAATCCGGGCTGTGGTTTGTTTGGATGTATACCACGGGTTGCATCCTTGGCGACCCACATTCAGCCCATATAGGGCTTAATCGTACCGTAAGCTTCTAGCTTGGGTATTAAATAAATCCCGCGAGTATGCCACAAGCAAGATGCTTATGCTACGATTCCATCAATATGGAATAAATACAAGAAACCGACACAGTCGGTTAACTCCATATAAGAGGGACTCACGCCATGAGCCCCTACGGAGAAAAAATGCCAATATCCAATGCAAAGAACGCAATTGTAGCAGATAATTTGAGATTGAGAGAAAAATATCTTGTCAGTTTCTTAATGAAATTGAAACCTATGGTATCAACCTATGAAAAGGGAACTGAGATATGAAAGATAAACGACCTGAATGGGTACCCGAGAAAGCTGGTAAAGAATTTACAACCAAAGTTATGCCTGGAGTTAAGACCCAACACGATGGTCTGCCTAATAACAATGAAAAGAGAACTCTGAAAGCAGGAGTCAAGAGACGTGAACTATCTGTTGATGAGTATTTCAACGGTATAATGGCTAAAGACAGGCGTGTACTTGCCCAAGCCATTACTCTAATCGAAAGCAACTCCGAAAAGCATATGAAACTTGCTCAAGCACTAATCAAACAAATACTCCCTCATAGTGGCAAATCAATCAGAGTCGGAATCTCAGGTGTTCCCGGAGCAGGGAAAAGTACCTTAATAGAAACATTAGGACTAAACCTTATCAACGCTGGGCATAAAGTTGCCGTTCTCGCAATAGATCCGAGTAGTACATTGAGCAAAGGCAGTATTTTAGGTGATAAGACACGAATGGAGTTTTTATCGCGAGAAAAGGACAGTTTTATTCGCCCATCCCCTTCCAGTGGAGCTTTAGGTGGCGTTACAAGAAAGACTCGAGAAAGTATTCTACTATGCGAAGCTGCCGGGTTTGATGTGATTATTATCGAAACAGTTGGAGTCGGACAAAGTGAAATAACCGTACGCTCGATGGTTGATTTCTTCTTAGTAACCCAGATATCCGGAGCCGGTGATGAGTTACAAGGTATAAAAAAGGGCATTATAGAAATGGCTGATATGATTGTTATCAACAAAGCAGATGGTGACAACATCCAAAGAGCCAGAATGGCTGAAGGTGAGTTTAATCAGGTCTTACACTACCTTACACCTGCAACTAAAGGCTGGCAAACTTTAGCATTAGCCTGTTCTGCTCTGAAGAATATCGGAATTGACACTATCTGGGATAAGGTTTTAGAATTTAAAGAAATCACAATCGAAAATGGAATATTCGAAAAGAGAAGAAAAGAACAGCTTTTGGAATGGATGCACTCCATGATCGAAGAATCCCTTAGAACCTCTTTCTACAATAATCCCCTTGTAAAAACACTGATTCCCGAAGTTGAGAATAAACTCATAACTGACGAGATGACGGCTACCCAGGCTGTGACAGAATTGTTGGATAAGTACCGTAACCAGTCATAGTACAGTAATCATAAATAACTGATAAAGAAAGATATAGAACTTATATCTTAATATTGTTTCTTGGGGCTTACTGAAGTCGATTCAATAACTCACTGCAATTCATAGAGTTATAAAAATATAATTAATTCCTTGATTTAATTCAGAATAATCCTAAATTGGTTAAAAATAAATAGGCTCGGTAAACAAATGGATAGTTTTCCAAATATCAATATTCTGATTAAGACAGAAGATAGTTTTACTAATAAAGCAGAGTATATTTTGCGTACTTTGTGTAGTATCCTGCGTTTAAACCCGAAGTTCTATTATGGGTCCACTTACGACCATGTTCATATTTACTATGGAGCAGAAACTAAGAACTCTTACCCCTTAAAAATCTACCACAATCCGGATGCAGTTACCTTCTATAACAAAGATGATGTGTTTCATGCAAGTAAACTCAGGTATAATAAGTATAAAGATAACTATATCCCCTTCCTCTTCTCCCCACCCGGTGCTATGTTCTCTCTTTCAAAGACACATGCAGTTATAGAGAAAGACCTTATCTCTTCAGGTTTCTATTTCCTTGCCTGCTGGCACGAGAAAGTGCTGATGGCAAAAACTGAGAAAGAGAACAGGTTTGATTTCTATCGCTCAATCCAAGCCTTAGGAAACTTTATCGAGCTCCCTGTTGTAGATATCTATGCAGACATTATAAGAACAGTTATCGAAGTTGTGCTACCTGAGTTCTCACGAGAGAATAAGTGGGGTAGTAGAAAAGAGTTCTATATGACAGTAAGTCACGACATTGATTATTGGAATTATTGGACTAAAGAGCATTACAAATTCACTTTTAAGTATAACTCAGAAAGGCTATTCAAAAGCCCTATAAATGCAGGGTACAAGATTGTTTCTCACGCGCTCAGAAGCTTTATCTCCCACTCATATAACAGAATGAGACGCATAGTTCGTGGAGAAGAGTATAGAAACATCAATGCTACTTACTTCCTAATCACAGGTGATGTTCCTGATCAGTTTAGACTCGAGAATAAGAAGTTGGTGGAATACGAGAATAATCGACATGCCTATTTTGAAGTTCCGAAATTAAGGACTCAGTTGGAGGGACTACTACATGAACATGATGTTCAATTGCATGGTTCTCCGGAAAGCTCATTTAATAGTGAGGTATTGAAGAAAGAGATTACGAAACTGAAAGAGTTAGGTGATAGTGTTATCGGTTACAGAGCACATACCCTCTCCTTTGATTATCACAAGAGTTTTGATGTATTAGAAGAAACTGAAATCAACTATGATTCGACTATAGGTTTCTGGGAACATATAGGGTATCGTTGCGGAACAGCGTATCCATTCTTCCCATTTAACTTCAAGGAGAACAGACCTTATAGAATTTTAGAGATACCTTTAACAGTTATGGATACGACGCTTATGTCTTCACACTGTATGAATCTATCCCCACTGCAGGGATATCTAAGGGTAAGGAAATTAATTAAAAATGCCAAGAAATACGGGTCACATGTGAACCTATTATGGCATAACACAAGCTTTGAACGCATAGACTATCCTTTCTGGGGAATCGTCTATTGGATGTTGATGAGGTATGCTCAGAAGAAGAAGGGAATGCTCCTGTCTATTACAGACCTGTATCGCATCTGGAGCGCTAGATAAAAGAGAAAAATAAGGATATAGAGGTACGGATGAAGATCACTGATAACGCAATCACAGTTTTGAAGAAAAGGTATTTTAAAAAAGATTCTGAGGGCAAACTTATTGAGGACTGGGACAAATTAATAACCAGAGTATCAAATGACATTAGCAATAATAATGAAGAGAAAGCTAAAATCTACTATAAATTACTGGATTCAGGTAAGTTTTTACCTAATTCTCCTACATTGATGAATGCAGGGAATGACATTCAGCAGTTATCTGCATGTTTCGTGTTGCCGATTGAAGATAGTATGGATAGTATCTTCACTACTATTAAGAATGCTGCGCTTATCCATAAAAGTGGTGGTGGTACAGGATTTAGTTTTACCAGATTGCGCGAAGCAAATTCAAGAGTGCGTTCTACAAATGGTGTATCCAGTGGCCCTATCTCATTCCTAAAAGTGTTCAATGCAGCTACTGATGCCGTTAAACAAGGTGGTACCCGTAGAGGTGCTAATATGGCTATCCTGAATGTGAATCATCCGCAGATATTAGAGTTTATTTGCTGCAAAGAGGATACAACTCAGCTGACTAATTTCAATATAAGTGTTGGGATTACTGATGCGTTTATGCAAGCTGTACATAGAGATGAAGATTTCAACCTGATTTCCCCCCACTCTCATGAGATTATTGACACGCTTAAAGCAAGAGACATCTTTAACTTAATCATAGAGATGGCTCATAAGAACGGTGAACCGGGTATTGTGTTTATAGATAGAATTAATGAACAAAACCCAACTCCTCATCTTGGCGAAATCGAAGCGACTAACCCTTGTGGTGAACAACCTCTTCTGCCTAATGAAGCTTGTAATCTGGGTTCAATAAACCTATCAGCTTTCTATAATGATGGAGACTACGATTGGGACGGACTTAAAGAAACAGTCATGGATGCAACTGAGTTCCTTGATGATGTTATAGAGCGTTCAAACTACCCATTGGCAGAAATTGATGAGATGGTGAAGAAGAACCGTAAAATCGGACTTGGGATTATGGGTTGGGCTGACCTCTTATTCCAGATGAAGATTCCTTATAGCAGTGAAGAAGCTGTTAGTCTTGCAGAAGACATTATGGAGTTCATCGATTTCCATGCGAAGAAGCGTTCGATTAAGATGGCAGAACAGAAAGGCAGTTTCCCTGCTTTTGACGGTAGTATTTACTCTAATGGGATCCTTCACAGAACTAACAATAAATTAGATTGGGCAGAGATTAAAGGTGATATCAAGAAATCCGGTATCAGAAATGCAACTATCACTACAATCGCGCCGACAGGTACTATAAGTATGATTCTTGATACATCGGGTGGTGTTGAACCTCAATTCTCACTTGTATATGTTAAGAATGTTATGGATGGTGAGAAGCTTCTATATGTTAATAAGCATTTGGAACAAGAGCTTAAAAACCTTGGGATCTATTCTCAAGACCTTATGGAGAGAATCTCTGAACATGGTAGCCTCCAGAACATTGATGAAATTCCGGAAGAGACTAAGAAAGTGTTTGTAGTTTCACATGATATTAAGCCTGAATGGCATATAAGAATGCAGGCAGCTTTCCAGAAATACACTGATAACGCAGTTTCAAAGACTATTAACTTCTCCCGTGAAGCTACCAGAGAAGATATCAGAACAGCATACGAGCTTTCTTATGAACTTGGTTGTAAAGGCGTAACAGTTTATCGTGATGGAAGTAGAGAGAATCAAGTACTAAATGTTGGTAAAACTATAAAAGATAAAGATGGAGCTGTCGAAGTACTTCATGAGCCTCGTAAGAGGCCTGAAGTGACACAAGGTATTACACAAAGAATGCACACAGGTTGTGGACACCTTTATGTAACTGTTAATTCTGATGAGCATGGTGCATGTGAACTCTTTACTCAGATGGGTAAAGTCGGTGGTTGTGCCTCAGCTCAGTTAGAAGGAATTGCACGACTCGTATCAATCTCACTTCGTTCTAACATTGATATTGATTCAATCATCAAGCACCTTAAAGGAATCAGATGCCCCTCCCCTATGTGGAATAAAGGAAAGCTGGTTACATCATGCTCTGATGCAGTTGCTCAGGCACTTGAAAACTTTAAGATTATCTATGGTAATAAGACAATCAAAGACTTCAAAGTCGATGCTACTGATGATGGTAAAGAACCTGTAGTAGTGAGTATGGGAATGATGAAAACATGTCCTGAATGTGGAAGTTCTATAGAGCACTCAGAAGGTTGCTTGAAATGCAACTCCTGTGGCTGGTCTAAATGTTAATGAATCTCAATTAATGAGGTAAAATATGAACCTATTTTCGATCTTTATGAAGGGTGGACCTCTCATGTTCGCCCTCCTTATCTGCGGTGTTTTTGTAGTTGCTATTGCAGTTGCAAAGTTCTTGGAGTTTAGAAAAGTTAAACAGTTAGATTTCCTATTAGCCGATCAACTCCAAACTGTAACTAGTTTCTCGCATTTGAAAGGATTTCTTGAATCTCAGTTTCATGATTCACCCTTAGCGACAATTATCACAAAGATTCTTGATTTGCATAAACTTAAACCCAAAGCGGTTAAAGAAAATGCATCAGGGATTGCCGAAAGACAAGTACATCTACTAGATAAACGCTTGGGAGTGCTCGCAACATTTGCTGCAGTATCTCCTTTGATAGGCTTCTTAGGTACTGTTACAGGTATGGTTCGCGTGTTCATGAACATCGAGAAATCACCTGTGGGTGTCGATGTCAGTGCCTTTGCAGGTGGAATATGGGAAGCACTTCTAACTACTGTTGGTGGTTTAGTAATCGGGATTATATCTATCCTCTTCTACAACTACTTTGTTAGTTTTATTGAGACTTATGCGAAGATGGTTGAAGATACACTAACTAATCTGTTGATTATATTGGAAGACGAAACCGTAGAGCCAACCTATGAAGATTAATACTCAGAAAAAAAGAATTAAGGAGACCGTTCTCATCTCGATGACAGATGTGATGTTCCTTTTGATTATCTTTCTGCTTATATCTTCAAATTTCAACAATAGCAAAGGGATGCAAGTAAAGCTCCCTTCTGCCAAATCCCAACAGCAAGCCAATGCTAGCGTTATTCATCTCATGTACGATGAGAACTACAATCTTTACCTGGAAGATAAACAGGTGGATTGGAATGAACTGCCTTTAAGACTTACAACTCTTCACGAAAAGAAACCTGATTTCACTATATTTATCAGAGCGGATAAAGATATCCCTCTGGAAAACATTGTAAAACTAATGGATGTAGTCAAACTATCCGGTTTCCAAAAACTGTATATCGCCACCAAGAATGCACAGTGATCTCTATCTAAAGAAAGGCCTTATCGTATCAGTAGCCCTACACGGATTACTGATTATTATCGCTTTATTGTTTAGACTCGATATTTTGCCGGGTTCAAACAGCAGTGATATGCAGATATGGGAATTTGATTTAGCTGAAGAGCCAGTGATTCCCAAAGGCTATTATGATGATGAACAGAGGGTGACGAAAGAGGAACAGAGTTTCAACAATGCTGATATTGAAGAGGATTTCTCAGCTCAAACACTCAAGAATATGGCAGATGATTTATCGATAGATGATTTGATAAAGAGCAGAAGTCGTTTTGATAAGAGTGATTTGTTCGATAAACGAGCAGAGAAACTGCCTGAGATAAAGCGAATAGAGATAAAAGAGGCTCAGCAAGCTACAGAAGTCAAGTCCAAGTATTTAGAGAAGTTTGCAGATTCAGTTGACTCAAAAAACCGAGACAACTCCCCTTTCAAGCTTGAGGGTGATGTTCTAATGCGTCAGATCTTATCAAAGAAGATTCCGGAATATCCTAAGAACAATCGTTCTAATGCCAAAGTAACTCTTGAATTTGAAGTTATGCCTGATGGCTCTGTCTCGAATATTATTGTTTTAAAGAAAGCATTTCCACAAATGGAGACACTGAGTGTCGATGCTCTGAAAGAGTGGAGATTTAATCCAATAGGTTCTGATAAGACAACTAAAGGCGTCATCACTTTTATCTATCAGGTAAATTAATGAATTATCTCATCCGATTTAAGACCGTAGCTGATGTAGAGAACTATTTCAACCTAATGGCTCTTAGTAGTGCTTCACCGAAACCTCTCAAATCATATCTTGGATTGAACTATATTAAGAAAAGCAAATGCACAGAGATAATTAATCTTTCCTCCGGTGAAAACAAGTATCAAGAAATCCTCCCAGACTATTTACATCCTATCGCAGAGAAGTTGTTAGGACTAAATTCTGAGCACAAACTTGAGCTAATGGGTATTTTGAATGTTACGCCTGATTCTTTCAGTGATGGAAGTTATTATCTGCATTTAACAGACGGTCTTAACCATGCAAAAGAGATGTTGGACTTAGGTGCTGACATTATTGATATTGGTGGAGAGTCAACTCGTCCCGGTGCTGAAAATGTTGATTTAGAGACAGAACTAAAGCGTGTAATCCAGGTTATTGAAGCTCTTAGAAAAAGTGCAAGTAAACAGATATCGATTGACACCTATAAAGCAGAGGTAGCTTCTAAGGCGATAAATGCAGGAGCAGACATAGTAAACGATATCAGTGCTCTTAGATTTGATCCTGAAATGATCAATGTCTTGAAAGAACATCCTAATGTTAAAGTCGTTCTAATGCATATGAATGGAATACCAAAAACTATGCAGAAAGAACCGCATTATACCAATGTGATAGAAGATATCCTTGAGTTTTTCGAGGAGAGAATTAACTACTGCATAGAACACGGCATTTCCAAAGACCGAATTATCATTGACCCCGGGATTGGTTTTGGTAAAAGACATGAGGATAACCTCAATATTCTCAGGTATCTGTCAGCTTTCCATAGCCTTGGGTGTAAGGTTTTATTAGGTACAAGTCGAAAGAGCTTTATCAACAGAATTGTTGAATCTAAACCAAGTGATAGATTGGCTGGGACATTGGCGACTACAAGTATTGCTATTGACAATAAAATAGATTATATTAGAATACACGACATAAAAGAACATATTCAGTTCATAAAAACATATAACGCAATAATTAGGGGTTAAGCATGGATTTATTGTTACCAAGGCTGTTAGACCTGGTTGATATTCTCCTCATTGGTGGATTAATATTCCTTTTCCTTAACCTTACAAAGCAAACCAGTTACTGGTATTTCCTATTCGGTCTTATCGCTGTAGTTATCCTCTACTTTGTAGCAGCCCTCTTCCAACTACAGATGCTCTCGTCCTTATTCCAGAGCCTAAAGGACTATTGGCTACTCACTGTTCTCATTATCTTTCAACCTGAGGTGCGCAAATTCTTCACGAGAAGTGGTATAACGAGAATCTGGGAACATACGGGCAAACAAAAGGACAAGGATTTCTACTTTGAACTTCTTGATTCTGTTACAGCATTAGCCTCTCAAAAGATTGGAGCTATTATAGTTATTGAAAATAGGCGTAAGTTGAACGATTATGTCTCAGGTGGTGTAGAAATAGATGCCAAGATTTCGCTCCCAATGTTGACCAACATCTTCGCTCCTCAATCAAAACTCCACGATGGTGCAGTTATTATCAGAAAAGACAGAATCATTGCAGCGAAAGTAATACTTCCCCTTAGCAGTGATGAACAGGTTAAGACTACCAATGGGACCAGACATTTAGCCGGACTCGGCATTTCTGAAGTCACTGATTCTTTTACAATTGTTGTTTCAGAAGAGTCAGGTAAAATCTCCTGTGCCTGTGATGGTGAGTTAACTCAGGGAATTTCATACGAAGAACTACTTCAAAAGATGAAGGATGCAGTTGAATAAGCAACCCTTACTCATCTCCATTACCGGTGGGATATGTACCGGCAAATCAACAATCAGTAATTTACTGAGATTATCAGACTACACCGTCTATTCGGCAGATAAGATTGCTCATAATGCATATAACAATCCGACCATTCTTAAAGAACTTATAGCTCTTTTTGGTGAGAATGTCACCACTAATGGCTCATTGGACAGAACTAAGATTGGCGAGTTAGTCTTTAAAGACAAGCAACTATTAACCAAGTTAGAGTCTATTCTACATCCATTCATCTTGAAAGAGATGCAAAGACTCTACAGTGAATTTAAAGGTGAGTACTGCTTCTTTGAAGTTCCACTTCTCTATGAAGCAAAGCTAAGTGAATGTTTTGATTGCAATATCGTAGTTTACTCAACAAGAAGCTTTCAACTTGAACGATTGACAATTTTAAGAGAGATTACACAGCGACAAGCTGAGAATATTCTTAAAAGTCAGATAGATATTGAGATCAAGAGAAGCAAGGCTGATTATGTTATAGAGAACAATTCAGACTATGATGAATTGAAAGAGAAGTACTCATATTTCTTGAAATTCTTGCCTGAACTAAATTCGAGACCACACAAAAAACTATTATCAATCTAAATATTTGTTAAATCTTGCCCACTACTACCTTCAATAATTCACATTTGAGACTTACCAATCACCTACTCATTTCTTTCCCGTTTCTTACCCCGCTGGGTAAGCTCTGGGTAAGGAAGGGGTAAGAGAGTAGTAAGAGACTACTTAGAATTATTCAAGGAAAATGTGGGAAAAAATTAAGAATCTTACACATTTCTATGCTCTATCTTCTCTCTATCTCAACAGACAAATATATGAGAGGAGTGTCCACCGAAGAACCAATCCCATTCCTTATCCCCAAAAATAACAAAGATTGGCTCCAAATTTGCATTTTAACCTACTGTAATGTAAAAATGAGATTATCATATTGATAAGTGTAGATTTAGATTGACAAATCGATACCGTTTTACGCGATATTGGGAACTTGGAGGATACAGATGAAACGAATGTTCATAACAGTTAGTTTGCTACTTACTTCATTCTTCTTACTAGGAGAAGTGATAAATAACATTGAGATACAAGAAAAAATTGAAGCTGGGTTGATTCGCTATGAAAACTCAGACGATATTACTATCTACAATTATAAGGCTGGATCCCCTGCTATACCACTTGTTTCATATCACTTTGAGATACCAAATGGTAAGAAACTTGAATCGGTGGTATTGCTCCCAAAAAACATTGAAGTTTATCAGTTGAATACCACATTGATGAAAGCTCCAACTCCTGTGAATAACAGTGACAGTAAAGTTGTTTCAAATGAAGCTTTCCAGGGAACTCCTTATACAGAGTATCTCGTAGATTTCACAACAAATCAGAGTGGTCCTTACCGTTTTGGAACAGTATCCTTCTACTCTGCCTTATATGATAATGAAACTAACTCCATAGCTCATCCTCAATCTTTTGAACTTGAATGGGTGTTAGCAGAAGGTGAGATTAGTTCAAATCCTAACAATAATAGCTCTTCCTTAATTGCTCAGGAATTAGATTTAATCAGTAATCGTGTTTTCACTGTTGAAAAACTACTTTATATCGCCACAGATGAGGTTTTGACTGCCAGCGCTGATCTCCTGCGATTCAGAAGAGAACAGGGATATGAAGTTTTCACTGAAAGTGTTTCAAACATATTAGCAACTACTGCCGGTATAGATGACGCTGCAAAGCTTAAAAATTATATTACAAACCAATACATGACAGAGGGAATTGATTATGTTACCCTTGCCGGTGATTATGACATAGTACCTTATCGTTGGGCATGGGCATTTGATTGCGAGTTTGGAATGAATGTATTAGAAAATGAAATTCCTGCTGATATGTATTTCGCCTGTCTTGATAATGACTGGGATGAGAATCAGAATGGTATTTATGGTGAAGATGAAGATAATCCTGATTACTATCCTGAACTATTTGTTTCCAGAATCGGATTTCACAATGCAACTGAAGTAACTGATTATACAACGAAGTTACTTGAATATGAAAAAGGGACACTGCATCAAGACAGTAACTATAACACTTCTGTTGGACTAAGTACCAATCTTTGGTCAACATCAAATAGTGTACTTTCACAAGAATATATCCTTGATCATTACTTCCCTTCTTATTACTCAAATGTAATATATAATGAAGAGGAAAACACTGTTAACAACTTTGTTAATGTGATACAGGAAATGCCCAATATCATTCAACATACAGGTCATGCCTTCCATAGTATCATGGGACTTGATGATGGTTATATAAGTATTGATGTATCGGAAAGTTTGAACCAACAGGCAACTACAGGTATCTTTTACTCTATCGGTTGTTGGGCAGGTGCCTATGATTTCCCTTCTATAGGTGAATCACTGCAACTTAATGCTCCTGTTTTAGGTTTCCTTTGTAACTCCCGCTATGGCTGGGGAGCTCCTGCTGCTGATGGTTTTGGCTTCTCAGAATACTTCCAGAAAGAGTTCTTTAGACAATACTTTGAACAACCTGAATTGACTCTATCTGCCCTTAACAGTATCCAAAAACTACCTTTCCTTCCCTATATGAGTGGTGACTCTGTATATAAATGGGTTGCTTATGAGATGAACGCCTTAGGTGATGCTTGCTTTAGACCAATGCGGAATAATCAAAGGACTTTAACAGCTACTGTTGAAGCAGGAGAAGATTTACCTGGGTGGTACCTAGCCATTAATGTAAGTAGTAA
>JAVCCX010000347.1 GCA_030765245.1 Candidatus Zophobacter franzmannii
AAGTATCCGGTAATAGCCCAAATAAATGATTACATATTAACAAAAGCAGACCCGGCAAGTAACAAATCATATGAGGAGCTTGTAGAATTCAACGAGGACTACAAAGCCTTCAGTGAAGAATTCCCTGGTTCCGACCATCGTTGGTTTCTCCATCGTTACAGCGGTGTTTATGCTTGGACAAATTCAACTGTCACTATAATGTTCAAAGAGGAAATGTATTCAGGTGGAGCTCATCAGAATGCCAAGACTGAATTGACAACTTTCGATCTAAAAACGGGTGAGAAGCTAGCTCTTAGCGATATAGTTTCTGATATGCAGTCTTTCAATGATTTAGCAGTGCGACACTTTCGTAAGGAACGAGATATTTTCCCTGATACTTCGCTATCAGATGCCGGTTTCTTTCATCCCGATGGAGTTTTTAAACCTGCTGAGAATTTCGCAATTTCAGAATCAGTTCTTCTCCTATATTATAACAACTATGAGATAGCAGCCTATTCTGAAGGAGAAACCATCGTTAGAGTACCTTTATGGGACTGTATTCCCTATCTAAATGAAAGGTTCAGGTTCTTCTAAATATGCTCCAACAGTTAGAAGCAGTAATTAGTAAATACACCGGACTCTTACTGATTGTAGCTTGCATTGTTGGATTAGTGTTTCCCCAACTGGCAATCTTCAAAGGCGCAATCTACTATATTCTTCTTTTACTCCTTTTCTGTAGCTTCTTAAAAATTGAATTCCGATTAAAGCATCTTTTACACCCCAAACTACTCTATTTTCCTCTTATCAATTGGTTACTTCTACCCTTGCTAATCTATTTTACGACAAAAGGGTTAACCAATGATTATCGAATTGGATTACTCTTTGCTATAATTACTCCCCCAGCTCTTGGTTCTCCTGTTATTGTATCCATTACTAAAGGAGACCTTGATTTCATAATGAGTAATGTATTGATATTTAGTCTCCTCTCCCCTCTCGCTTATTATCTTATCCCTGTTCTTCTTTTTAAACAGGAAAACATTCATATCCCTGTCCAGCCGATAATGATAAGAGTTTTGATTGTAATTTTGATTCCGCTTATACTAGCTCTATTAGTAAGAATGCACAAGAGAACTAAAGAATGGATAATCACACATATCGATAGCAGGAAGAATATACTACAAATCTTTATGGTTGCGGTTGCTGTTTCTTCAGCATCTTTGAAGATTCGACAGACTCCAATATCTGAAATTGGTATCCTGTTTTTAATTACTTTCTTAATCTCACTATTTTCCTACTCCTTTGGTTATTTTGTAAGCAGGAAAGATACGATAATGCAAAGAACTCTGCCTGTTGCTATAGGGCAAAAGAATACTCTACTCTCTCTAATGATCTGCATATCTCTTTTCTCTCCAATGGCAGCTATCCCAACTGTTTTCTACCTGATATCACATCACATTATGAATGGGGTCTTAATCCAAATATCAGCCAGGAAACTCAAATCTAAGTAATGCCTGCTATTATCTATTTGCTAGAAGTCGAGGTTGTTACGCATATCTGATGATAGATACTGATTCGTGGTAGGTTTGTCCACGATTGGTAATAACTTAAAAAACCCTTGCCTAAATTTGCAATTTATCCAATAGTTAGTTAATAAAATTCTGAGGACAAATAAATATGGATAACAGTTTGTATTTTCAAATCAACGATACCAAAAGGGATTATGACTTAAGTAAGCCAATCCACTTCTTCTTTGAAGAAAATGCTGTAAACATCCCCGACCAAACAGCTCTTGTTGAAGAAAATTTCTCACTTACTTTTAGCCAGCTAAACAAGCGAGCGAACAAAATAGCTCATGAGATTATCAAGCTTGGGTTAGAGCGAGAGACTCCGGTAGCAATCTTTCTCCCGCGTGGAATTGATTTCACAGTTTCAATGATTTCTATTCTTAAAGCAGGTTGTTGCTTTGTTGCCCTGGAAATTGATTTACCTCCCTCAAGAATTCAGACCGTTTTAGACGATTTAGATAATCCTTTAGTTCTAACAAATAGTCTTCATGTCCATAGTATAGATAAACTTGCAGGGAAAACTCTGCTAATTGATGATGTAACTATTCAGGCGAATTCTTCTAAAAATCCTGACTTGGTGATTCCATCCAGTGCCCTTGTTTATATGATCTATACATCAGGCTCAACAGGTAAACCTAAAGGTGTTATGATTGAGCATCATAACCTGGTAAATCTAGAATTGTGGAATCGAGAGGTCTTCGAATTACCTCATGGTGCACGAGTAATCCAAACAGCAAAAATTAGTTTTGATGCCTCTATGTGGGAATTTTGGTGCTCACTAACAAGTGGATATACAATGTATTTCCTTCCACACGACATTGAACTTGATTTCAACAGATTGCAAGAGTGGCTCCAAGTAAACAAAATTGAAGCGTGCTTCCTTCCGACTCCTGTAGCTGAGATGTTTGTTGAAGCATATCAAGGAAATTGTCCAGACTTGAAGCACATTTGTGCAGGTGGCGATAAGCTACATGTAAAACCAAAACCAGAGTTTGGTTTTGATTTAATCAATCTATATGGACCTGCTGAATGTACTATTATTTCAATTGCAGCTGCTATTGGCCCGGAAGAGACAATCCATACTATTCCACCTATTGGTAAACCTATTGCTAACTCAACTGTGTATATCCTCGATGAAGACAAGAAACTTGCCCCTCCGGGAGAAGTTGGTGAAATATACTTAGGTGGTGAGTGTGTCGGTCGTGGGTATTATAAACGACCGGATTTAACTGAAGCAGCTTATCTTGAAGGTTCAGACCATGGGTTACCTGAAGGTATTATATATAAAACCGGTGACCTAGGTAGATTAGTTCCTGAAGATGGGAACTATGAGTGTCTCGGGCGTGTTGATAATCAAGTAAAGATTCGAGGTTACAGAATTGAACTTGGAGAAATTGATAGTAACTTAGCAGTTAGAAATGATATAAACCAATGCGTAGCCTTGTTAAGAGATAATCCGCTTGGTGAACCTAATATTGTCACTTATTTTACTTCATCTTTAAAAAATATCTCAACATCTGTTCTTAAGAAATTCCTTCAGGATAGAATCCCAGCCTATATGGTGCCTGATTACTATGTTCTGTTAGAGTCTTTCCCATTAACACATAATCAGAAGATTGATAGAAAAGCTCTTCCAGATCCGGAATGGAAACAGAACAAAGTTTCTGAGCGAGGAGAGGTTTTCCAGAATGAAACAGAGATCAATATCGCTGAAATATGGAAAGAAGTCCTTAAGACTAAGCATTTGAGTAGAACTGATGATTTCTTTGAACTCGGGGGTCATTCATTAAAAGCCGGGATGATTGTTACTCGACTTCAGAATCGATTTGATTATGATATAGATTTGAAAGACTTTCTTAAAAATACTACAATTGCAGAATTAGCATTGATCATTAAGAAAAGTGAAGAATCCCTAAAAGGTCATATTCTGGACTATGTAAAGCGTGATGAAGATAGTTTCATCACCACCTTTGGGCAGCAGGGAATCTGGCACTATTGTCAGTTAGATCCTAAGCGGATAGATTATAATATTCCTTTAAGAGTAGATATTCAAGGTGATATCTCTGTTGAAGCTCTACATAATACATTAAAATATCTTGTAGAAAGATATGAGACATTGCATACCTCTTTCGACCAAATAGATGGTGAAGTTAGGATGCTTCTTAATGAAAACTATGAAGTCGAGATGCCTTGCGATGACCTAACAAGAACTACCGATGAAGAGAGAGAGTTTAGGCTTGGTCGTTTGATAAAAAAACTAGGTAAAGTGCGTTTTGATTTGAAGGCAGGTAATCTATTTGCTTTCCACCTTGTAAAAGTCAGAGAAAAAGAGTCAATCCTCTTAATGACAATTCATCATATAGTTACAGATGGTTGGTCTATGGGAATCTTCATGGAAGAGCTGTATCAGGTATATAGCGCTTACTTAATTGATAATCAGCCACATTTGATTCCCCCTGAATTCCAGTTAATTGATTATGCCAGCTGGGAAAGAAAGGTAAATCCAATCAAAAGATTCCCAAAACAGTTACAATATTGGAAGAAAGACCTTTTACCATTCCCGAAAGATATAGACCTACCCAAGAAACAAGGATATACAATCAGTGAGAAGCATACCGGGAAAAGGAAATGGTGGCATATTGGTGGAGACCGATATAAGAAGTTAAAACAGTTTTGCAATCAGTTTGAATGTAGCTCCTTCGTTGTTATGATGGCTATTCTTGATGTTGTTCTTTATAGATATACTCAACAAACTGATATTGTTGTAGGCTCACCTTACGCAAATAGAAATCATACCGATAAAGAGAAGATTTTTGGACTTACAACTAACCTGTTAGCTCATAGACTTAGGCTAAAAGGTGAAGATATCTTCTCAGAAGCACTGCTTACTCTAAATGATACTTGCACAAGTAATTATTGCAATAGTGATTATCCATTTGACCAGCTATTGAAAGATCTTGGTTTTAAATCCCAAGGTAATAAACATCCTCTGTTCCAAGTTATGATGGTTTATCAAAACTATCCATTACCACCTGTTGCTAAGGATAAGACAGCCTTTATTCTTAAAGAAATTGGGAATAATACAGCAAAGATGGATCTCGTTTTTAATGTAGAAGAATTGCAAGATGAGATGGAATGTTGGTTTGAGTATGACAACAATCTCTATGATGACTCTCTCATCGAAAGAATGAGTCATCATTTCCAGAATGTAATGGATACAGTTTTTGACAATCCAGAGACTCAGATTTCAAATATTAGCATAATAACAGGTAGTGAATCTTATAATTTGTTCAGAGAATGGCAGGGACCGGAAAGAGATTATCCACTGGACAAGACCTACTCTGAGCTATTAAACAAAACCTTTGAAGATTTTCCTAATAATATTGCACTTCGATATTATGACAAGTCTCTTACTTATAGAGATTTAGAAATAAATATTAACTCTTTTGTCTTAAAACTTTTACATACCGGAGTCCAGACTGGGGATGTTGTTGGAATCTGTCTAGATAGAACACCGGAAACTATAATTTCAATAATGTCTGTTGTTCAATCAGGTTGTGCTTACTTGCCTATTAATCCAACATTCCCTCAGGATAGACTCCAAAGAATGCTTGAACTTGCTGACATTAAGACTGTAATCACAGCAGAAAAATACATGGATTTGTTTAGTATTTTTGATGGAACAATAATAGAGTATGATGAACCGAATAAATCTGAGCCACCTGCCCAAGTTAACATTAAACCCCGTAAGTTGCACCCGGATGATCCGGCTTATGTAATCTTTACTTCAGGATCCACCGGTGACCCAAAAGGAATAAATGTCTCTCATAAAAATCTAATTAATCACAATTATTCAATCATTGAAAAACTAAATCTTAAACCTGAAGATCATGTGTTACAGTTTGGGAATCTAAGTTTTGACCTATCAGTCGAAGAGATTTTTCCAACACTGCTATGTGGAGCAACACTCGTGTTAAGAACAGAGAAAATTGTGAGTTCTTTCCCTGAAGCTATGCAATTTATTGAAGAAGAAAAGATATCCATCTTAGATCTTCCAACTGCATATTGGCATGAGATGGTGCATGAACTTGAGAGAAATCCACTCCCTGAATGTGTTAGAGCTGTAATTATTGGTGGAGAAAAAGCTGCATCCGATGTTTACCGCATCTGGGCTAAGCATGTCAAACCTGATGTAATGCTTTTAAATACATACGGCCCGACCGAAACAACCATTATTGCAACCTGGCAGGATGCCGCGAATAATACTGGATCTGATTTTCTGATTGGTACTCCACTCCCAAATGTAAAAACCTATGTTCTTGATAATAATCTTCAACCACTCCCACCGGGAATACCAGGTGAGTTATTCATTGGTGGAGCCGGTGTAGCAAAAGGCTATATCGGACAACCAGAGTTGACAGCTCAAGTATTTGTTGAGCATCGCTTCCCGGATGATAGTCGCGATAGGATATACAGAACAGGGGATATTGTTAGATATACCCCTGATGGAGCTTTAGAGTTTATAGGCAGAAAAGACTTCCAGGTTAAGATTCGTGGGCATAGAATTGAACCGGAAGAGATTGAAGCTAACATGCGGAAACTTGCTTATATTCGAGATGCTGTTATACTGCCAATTCCTGATGATTTAGGTGATATGAAACTAAGTGCATATTACATATCTGAGTCTGGGAAGAGCCACAATGCGTCTCAATTAATCAAGGAACTTGAGGATTTATTGCCAAAGTATATGATACCTCACTACTATGTTCACATGAAAGACTTCCCCCTTACTTCAACCGGGAAAATTAATAGAAAAGGATTCCCTTCACCCGATTTAAAAGCAATTGAGAGGGCAGAGAAACGATTACCATTTACACCTGACCAAGAGTTGTTATGTAACATTATCGCTGATGTCTTAACCGTAGATTCAGTTGGAGTAAATGAGAATTTCTTTGAACTTGGCGGTAACTCAATTCTTAGTATGAAAGTTATAAACCAGGTCAGCAAAGCAGGCTTAATCCTTAAGATTAATGATCTATTCCATCACAAAGACATTGAAGATTTATCAACAAAGATATCTCATAAAGAGGTAAAAGGAAACACATTCGGTAGCTTTTCACTAATAGAGTTACAGAGAGGGTCGTCCGACCGGACTCCAATTTACCTACTACATTCGCTACCTGGTGATTTATTGGGTTATGTTAACCTAATCCGATTGCTGGACAGAAAACAGCCAATTTATGGACTTCAAGCTCTTGGGTTATTTGATGAAAATAAAGCTCATCTTACAGTTGAAGAGATGGCAGAATACTATGTAGACCTTGTAAAGCAACACTGCAAGGGTAGAAAACTGTACCTTGGTGGTTGGTGCTATGGTGGTAACGTTGCGTATGAAATGGCTAGGTTGCTTGAAATTGAAGACTACGAAATACCTGAGTTATTCTTAATAGAATCATGGGTAAAAAAACCTCGAGGAGTTCTTGGCTGGAAATTCTTTAACTATAATGCAAGATGCTTCCTTAAGATGTTCCCAAATGGGATAATCAAGTATGTGAGGTCTAAGTTCACTGAGAGAAAGGAATATGAAAAACTTGTTTGTAATAACATCCAATTCCTTGATCAAGGTCTATTTGCTAATAGAACAACAATT
>JAVCCX010000027.1 GCA_030765245.1 Candidatus Zophobacter franzmannii
ACCAGAGGGGTCAGCAGTTTTGATGGTGTAACCTGGGAAACATACAATGTAGCTAATAGCCCCTTGAATAGTGATAATATTAATACAATTGCAGTTGATAAACATAACAGAAAATGGTTTGGTGCATAGGCAACAAGTCAATACAATAACTACAACTGGACCGGTGGTCTGACTGTTCTGGACGATAATGGGGACGAACCTACTTGGTATAGAATCAGCACAACAAGTGTTACGCAATATGATGAGATAAATGATAACTTTACAGTTGTGGACAATGTAAACGGGATTTTCGGTTCCACAGTTCCTCATATCACTATCAATGATGATGGATACGTACTGGTAAGTTGTTATGATAGGGGTCTTTCAATCTACTATCCTGAGACAGATAATCCTGGTTTTGTTTTTGAGAAGAAAGAGGACCTAAGAGTCAGTGATAATGGTGGTCAGAAAGTTACAGTATCAATTCAGACCCCATATCGTTATTATTTCGCAATGAACAGAACTCTTACTGATAGTGGTAAACTCTACTATTGGGATCGTTCTGACCTGCCAAATTTTGTTACAGAATATCCTGCTTGGGATAATACCAATATTTATGAACTTCAAAATTGTACCATTAATGCAATGGAAACTTTTACCGACCCATTTGGTAGACAGCAGACCTGGATTGCTGCAAATACAGGGCTATTCATGTATATGAACAACTCTAGTTCAGAGAATGGTTGGTATCAATGGGGAACCAACATCAAGCGTGAGTTCTGGAGTGGTTCAAGCTGGGAACACACCAATTATGATCTATATTATGTTGATGAAGAAAGGCTATTCAGTTCAAATGATGCTGAACCTATGTCCCTGTTTTACGATCCATTTGGTATCCTCTGGATAGGTAGTAACGGTTCAGGTATGAGTGCCTACGACCCATATACAGAGAGGTTTACAAACTATTCAACTGCAAATTCACCACTTTTATCTGACATCATAGTTTCATTTGGACATGACCCTGAGAGTGGGATATTGTTCATTGGAACTACAGAGGGACTAAGTTCTTTTAAACTTGGGATAACAGCCAATCAGGTTAGAAATTTATTCGATGTAAAAGCTTACCCAAGTCCTTATAGACCTGATGCAGATAATGCTCCGATGTTGAGGATTTAAAATGTGAACTTGCAAACTGAAGCAGAAGGATTTCCTGATGATGCATCTGAATGCAAAATCTTTGATACTGCCGGTGATCTTGTAATCACGCTCGAGTTTAACAACAACAAACAATTTACTTGGGACGGAAACAACGATGCGGGTAGGAAGTGCAGTTCAGGAATATATTTCTATGTTATCTCTGGTAATGATGACTATGCTCGTGGTAAGTTTGCTCTAATCAGATAATGAATAGCACTTATAGATTTGACAACCACTCAGTCCAAACAGAGTTAGTAGAAACAGGTCTATCAAGCCTTAATAATCTCTTTCATAGTGAGAAGGAGATTGTTTGCATTGTTGATAACAAGATACTTGAACTCTATCCCCAACTCTCAGCTACTATTCCAAACAATAGGATTATTCCTATTGATGCTGTAGAGCAGAACAAGTCATTGCAAACAGTTGAGACTATTCTTGGACACATACAAGCATTAAACCTTAAGCGGAGTTCCATCATCTGTGGTATTGGGGGTGGGATAACGACCGACATTACTGCCTTTGTCGCATCGATTTTCAAGCGTGGGACAAGACTATGGTTAGTGCCAACTACTGTTATTGCGATGGCAGATGCTGCTATTGGTGGTAAAACTGCTATCAATTTCCAGAGTATTAAAAACTCGATTGGTACCTTTTATCCCGCTGAAAAGGTGATTTACTCTAAGGAGTTCTTGGAGACACTGGTAGAAGCTGATCTTAAGAGTGGTTCTTATGAACTTCTTAAAATGTCATTACTTGCTGAAAGTGTAGCACCGTCCGAGACATCGCTGTTTAAAACAATAATGGAATCTGTTCATGCGAAGCTACTGATATGTATAAACGACCTGAATGACAAAGGGGAGAGGCGAAAGCTCAACTTAGGGCATACCTTCGGTCACCTTATTGAGACGGTCTCAGATTATCAGATTAAGCATGGGTTTGCGGTTGGAATTGGTTTAAGAATAGCTTTACGACTCAGTCTTGAGTTAAACTTAATCAATCAGACTACATATAATAGAGTTAATTTTGTCCTCGAACAGCATCCTTCTCCCGTAATGCTTGACCAACAAGCTATCTTGAAAATAAAAGAACAAGGCAAGGAGATACTCCTGTCTGATAAGAAGAACACTGACAAACTAACTCTCATTCTTTTTGAGGGAGATAACGCGGAAGTTGTTGTCAAAAGTATAGAGTATTCAGACAGAATTCTTGAAATCATCACTAACAAATAATGATTAAACGATTCATAGCGTATTATAAACCACACAAGCACCTTTTTGCCTTAGATATGTTTGTTGCGATTGCCAGCTCTGTAGTAGGTATCAGAGAGGTTAAATCATTTGCAAATGAGGAGATGGAAATCTCCAAATTCGGAGTAGTAAACAACCATTTCCGTAAAGCAAAAGAACGAATGTACGCTCTTATGGCAACCTTCTTCACTGGAATGGGTTTTATTACAGACCTCTATTATGGTACTGTTGTTGCCGGTGGACAAAAACAGCGTGTTTCCATCGCTCGTGCTTTCTTGAAGAATCCACCAGTTCTTATCTTTGATGAAGCTATTTCGTCACTTGATACAGAATCGGAAGCTCTTATCCAAAAATCGATGGAGCAGTTGGCTATCAATAGGACCACTATCATTATTGCGCATAGGCTTTCAACTGTAAGAAATGCTAATTGGATCTATGTTTTACAGCATGGGAAACTCATTGAACAGGGAACACCCGAAAGTTTATTAGAACTCAAGGGATACTATAAAAACCTATATACTCGTAACTTGATATAGGTGCTCGATCCCCTTAGTAGAAAGAGTTAGAAGTTTTTTAGATTTGTTCTTGACATTGGAATCAATAAATGGATTTTGGCTAAACACTTGTTCGGGGTGTAGCGCAGCCCGGTTAGCGCACTGGTTTTGGGAACCAGGTGTCGGAGGTTCGAATCCTCTCACCCCGACCAGCGTTTAAACAGATAAGAAAGTGGGCGTTTAGCTCAGTTGGGAGAGCGCTTGCCCTACAAGCAAGATGTCGGGGGTTCAAGTCCCTTAACGCCCACCACTTCTTTTTGGGAACACAC
>JAVCCX010000315.1 GCA_030765245.1 Candidatus Zophobacter franzmannii
GAATATTGTTCTGGATAAAAATGGTGGACCTAACCATGTAGGTAACTTCTGCGGAGCTCCTATAATGATAGATTCAGACAAGCAGTTTGTTTACTACACTCCGATTTTTCATATCCTGTCTCAATTCAGCAGAACTATAAGACCTGGTGATATCGCTGTTCAAACTGAGAAAACAATCCCTGAACTTGATAACGATACGATTCATACATGTGCGACTATTAATAATGATGGATTGTTGAGTGTGCAAATTCTTAATACATCGAATGGTGCAATTGATTATAATCTCCAAATTGGAGAACAATACTGTCCAGTAACTATCAAGGCAAATGCGTTGCAAACAGTGAGGATACAGCTGTGAAAAGAGAATTTATAAAAGGGATACTAATTCTCATAGCCATAATTATCCTTAGTTCGTGCAATATCAACAATAGTTTTAAGTCAATATCAGAAATCAGAATTTCACTTGAGTCAGATGTACTGATTGATAGCGAAAAGCCTTTTAAAATACGAGAGTTTAAGCCCTATTTAAATGATCAGTGGATTGGCAAAGCAATATCATACGGTTGTTACCGTAAAGGTCAGGCACCATGGGGAACGGGTCCATCAGATGTGGAGATAAAGCAAGATCTTAACATTATCTCAGCATATTGGAATCTTATTCGAATTTATAATGCTGATAATGATACCGAAAGGATTCTGGAGTCGATTAAGGAACACAGTTTTCCTGTTAAAGTTATGCTCGGAATCTGGTTGGAAAAGGAATCTGAAAACAGCATAGGGAAAGAGGGAAATGTCAATAATGTGCTTCGGGGTATTGAATTAGCCAGAAAATATCCTGAGATTGTGATAGCAGTCAATGCGGGTAATGAGACCCAAGTTTACTGGTCCGGACATCGAATGGAGAGTGCAAACCTTCTTAAATATATTCGAGTTGTCCGTAATAATATAGCTCAACCTGTAACAACTGCAGATGATTACAACTTCTGGAATAAATCTGAAAGCAAACAGATCGCATCTGAAGTTGATTTCATAGTTACACATATCTACCCACTCTGGAACAGCAAACTACTTAATGAATCTATCAGCTGGATGAGTAAAGAGTTAGCTGTTATCAATAGCTTGCATGAAGACAAGTCCATTATTTTAGGTGAGATAGGATGGGCAACAAACTATAATCCTGAGAAGAAAGGGCAGGGACAGCAAGGTACACTTATAAAGGGTGATGTTAGTCTGCAAACTCAAGGAGAGTTTCTAATCATGCTTGATAAGTGGATTGAAGCAAATAGAACAACAACCTTCCTGTTTGAAGCTTTTGATGAGCTTTGGAAAGGTGGGGCTGAAAATACTGGTTCAAATGAAATAGAGAAGAATTGGGGTGCCTTTTATGAGAATAGGGAACCCAAACAATCGTTTATTAACTATCAGAAATATGTGAATGAACATAATCAAAAAATTCGTCATGGAGGAAACAATGAATAGTAAAGGTAGCGTATTTTTTCTTTTGGTTTTTTTGTCACTCTTAATAGGGTTACATGCGCAAACAACAACAATAGATTTTGAATCAGGGGATTCAGGAACAAATTGGGCATGGACTGTTACAGAAAACGGTTCAAATCCAGCTTTAACTTTCCCGGTAAATCCGGATAATACAGGTGACAATACATCTGCAACGGTTGCTCAATTTACTGCTGAGGATGCAGGAAATCCATGGGCTCTCTGCTATACAGATGATATTGATCTATTTGAGTTTGATGCAACTAATAGTATGGTTAGTATTATGGTTTATAAACCCGCTGTTAGCCCTGTAGCCATTAAATTTGAAGGTTTAAGTCTTCCGGTGGAGATTCAGATATCAAACACATTAATTGACCAATGGGAACAGATAGACTTTGATTTTTCAAGTTCAATTGGCAACACTTACAATAGATTAGTTATTATCCCTGACTTTGCAGACAGATCTCAGGATAACATCATCTATTTTGATAACATAGTAGTACCCGAAGAGAATATAATTCCAGCTATTAATGATGCTAGTTTAAGTGATCTATTAGTTGATGGTTCTACTATTGATGGATTTGATACCGATATATATATCTATAATGTTGAACTTGCAGACGGCACAACGACAGTGCCGACACTAACTGCAACGACAACCATTCCTAATGCTTCTTACCAAGTAAATGATGCTGCTGTATTACCAGGGACATCAGAAGTAGTAGTAACTGCTGAAGATGGTATTACAATACTTACATATAGTATTGCATTCACAATTTCTCAACCGGTTGTATTAGATACTCCGGCTCCAACCCCGGATGAGTTACAGGAAGATGTAATTTCAATCTATAGTGATTCATATACTGATATTGCAGGAACCAACTTCAATCCATTCTGGGGACAATCAACTCAGGTAAGTTTTGAAGATGTGAATGGTAACAATATGATGAAGTATGATACTTTCAATTATCAGGGAACCCAGTTGAACGGTAATCAGGATCTATCGCTAATGGAATATGTTCATATAGATGTTTGGACAGAAGATGCAACAGTTGTGTTATTCTCTCCAATTAGTATCACAACAGGAGAGCATTTAGTATCTCTTACACCAATCAATATTGGTTCATGGAATAGTTACGATATCCCTTTAACGGATTTTGTTGGCATGACATTTATTGATATCCATCAGCTTAAGTTTGATGGTCAAGCTGGAGTAACACCATCAACAATCTATCTTGACAATATCTATTTCTGGAAAGCACCTGTAGTTGCTGGCTCAGATGCTACCCTTGCAGATCTTCTCGTCGGTGGCACTACTATCGCCGGTTTCTCATCAATAATTCTAAGTTATGATTATGAACTTGCAAATGGCACACCAAGGATACCAACAATCACTGCTACTACAAACGATCCTAATGCAAGCTATGTAGTAAACAATCCGGCATCAGTTCCGGGTGCAAGTGCAATTGTTGTTACAGCAGATGATAATATAACAGTTTTAACTTATACAATAAACTTCACATATGCTGCTGCGACTCCTGTCACTCCTGCTCCTACACCAACAGCAGATAGTACTAATGTAATTTCGTTATACAGTGATGCTTATCAAGATGTTACAGTAGATACTTGGTCCGCAGTTTGGGATCAAGCAGATGTTGTAGATGAACTAATCAATACTGATAATGTTAAACTCTATACAAACTTTGTTTATGCGGGTATTGAGTTTACCTCCCAAACTATTGATGCAACCTCAATGACTCATTTCCATATGGATGTATGGACTCCGGACGATACTTCCGCACCTTCAGAGTTCAAGGTAAAACTTGTTGATTTCGGAACTGACGGATCCTGGGGTGGTGGTGATGATGTTGAGCATGAACTGATATTCGGTGAGGCTACACTGAATACTGAATCATGGGTTAGTCTTGATATCCCTTTAACAGATTTTATCAATCTTACAACTTCTGGTCATTTAGCTCAATTGATCATCTCTGGAACTCCTAATACAGTATATGTAGATAATGTATACTTCTACACTGACAATCCTGTTGCTCTTGGGATTCCTCAGAATGTAGCTGTGCTATTTGCTGGAACTGATATAACAATATCCTGGGATGAAGTCTCAGGTGCAACATCTTATGTTGTTTATGAATCAGATACCCCTAATGGAGCTTATAGCACTGTTATAGGTGGAAGTTATATTGGAACGAGTTGGACAGGCATTGCTCAATCAAATAGAAGATTCTATATTGTAAAAGCAGCTAATGTTCCAGTTAGATAGGAACTTTAGCTTGGAGAAAATATGAAAAAGAATATAATAACAATCTTTATAATAATGATGAGTGCAGTTATATTTGCACAGTATGTCAATGTTGATTTTGAACCAGGAAGTCTTGGTGCAGAATGGGCTTGGACAGTAGGTGATAATGGAGATAATCCACCGGTTGAATTTGTTGCTAATCCCAACACAACAGGTATAAACTCTTCAACCAATAGTGCTATGTTTACTGCCAGACAAGGCGGACAAGCTTGGGCTCTATGCTTCACCGATGATATTGACCCATTTGAGTTTAATGCAAACAACTCAATTATAACTATAATGGTTTACAAACCGGTTGTAAGTAATATTGCTGTTAAGTTTGAAGGTACAAGCGCACCATTTGAACTCCAGTCTGCTAACACATTGATAAATCAATGGGAGGAAATTACATTTGATTTCTCCGGTTCAATTGGAAACACATATAGTCGCTTAATAGTGATTCCTGATTTTGCAATCAGAACAGAGGACCATATTCTCTACCTTGATAACATCCAGTTACCTGAAAGTAATGTGGACCCTGTTCCTGAACCAGCTACTGCAGCTCCTTTCCCAATGCATCCAAGTGATAGTGTTATCTCTTTATTCAGTAATGCTTATACTGATAATGCTGTAAATACATGGTCAGCAGATTGGGATAGTGCGGACGTAAGTGATGTACAAATTCAGGGTGATGATGTGAAGCTTTATACAAACCTATCATTTGCAGGTATTGAGTTTACATCCAGCACAATTGATGCAACAGCGTTAGATTACTTTCATATCGATATGTGGACTCCTGACACAATAGTGAATCCGGAAGAATTGAGAATCAAACTCATTGATTTTGGTGCTGATGATGCTTGGAGTGGTGGAGACGATGTGGAACATGAGCTTTCATTCTTTGATGACATAATCATCGCGGATTCATGGATAAGCCTGGATATACCTCTTAGTGATTTCACAGTACTAACAACAAGAGCAAACCTAGCACAGTTAGTAATCTCCGGAGACCCAAATACTCTCTATGTTGATAACCTCTACTTCTATGATATGCCATTGGATGTAGATGAAGAGACTGGTGGAGTGTCAAATGCAGTTTATCGTTTAGGTGGAAACTATCCTAATCCGTTTAATCCTACAACAAACATTAACTACTCATTGAGTAAACCGGGTAATGTAACTCTGAAGGTTTACGATGTAAAAGGTAGATTAGTTGAAACTCTTGTTGATGGATACAAATCAGCAAGTTCACATAATGTTGGATGGAACGCAGTTAATGTCGCTTCCGGGATATACTTCTACTCACTTTCAGTGAACAACAGATCAATTGAAACAAGACAAATGGTTCTACTTAAATAGACTTAACAATCAGCCAATACAACCGTGTTGGCTGATTTCCTTTTAATCTATAATAAATAAGGGGATAGTGATGAATCCTACCAAAAATGATAAATTTAGACTTAATGATAATGGAGAATTCGTGATTTCGGATTACAACTCATCGAAGTTATTCTCTAGCTTTTTTCCTGGAGTGGCAGGGAAGGAGGGTATCCCGATGTGGTTGTTCTATGTTAACCGTGGACAATGTGTATGCAGTATGGGGATTGAAGGTAAAGATAAACCTATTATGGAGTTCCTACCTGCAAATTGGGCATATAACCTGGTTTCATCTCAAGGTTTCAGAACATTCCTCAAGTTTAAAAGCAAAGATACTTATGCTTTCTATGAACCATTCCAGAGAGAACTGCAGAATGAAGAGATGCTGATTGAGCAGAAGATGATTATCAAGCCTGCCGGATTGACTCTTATTGAAACTAATCGGTCATTACAACTCAGATTCATCGTTGAGTATAATAATGTCCCACAAGATACATATGCCGGTCTGATTCGTGAATTGAAGATTGAAAACTTGAGCGATAGTTCAATCAATTTTGACCTTATGGATGGTTTGCCATTGATAATTCCCTACGGATTAGATAATAATGGATTGAAGTTTATGAGACGACTGTTTGAAGCTTTTGTAGAAGTTACTAATTCTGAGACTAAAGTACCATTCTTCAAAGGTAAGGTCGAACCTTCTGATAGACCTGATGTAGTCAGGATTAAAAAGGGTAATTTCTATCTTGGGTTTACACACGAACAGGATAATTTTGAGTTAGTGACCCCAGTTGTAGATCCGGTTAAGATTTTCGGTAACAGGGGTGATTACAAGGTCCCTGAGATGTTCCTTAAAGGATCGACTAAAGAGATGTTGAAGGATCAAGTACTTGAAAATAGGCTTCCGTCAGCTATGGGCATTATGAATGTCGCCATAAAGGCAGGGGATTCCTTTAAATATACATCTGTTATAGGACATGCGGAATCAGTTGATGAATTGAACAATCTTGTGCCAATGATCACTTCTCCTAAGTATATAGAACAGAAGAAACAGGAAAATGCTGAATTGGTTGATAGACTTACCCAAAACAACTTTATCTGTAGTGAAGAAGCAAGCTTGGATTACTATGCCAGACAAAACTTCCTTGATAACGCTCTTCGTGGGGGTTTCCCATATACTATTCAAGGAACAAATAGCTCAACAACAATCCACTTGTATTCACGAAAACATGGAGACCTGGAAAGAGATTATAATGATTATAGGCTTACACCAACTCAATATTCACAGGGTAACGGTAACTTTAGAGATGTGAACCAAAATCGCAGGAGTGATCTTTTCTTTAATCCGGATGTTAAGGATAGCAATATTGAGCATTTCTACAATCTTATCCAATTGGATGGTTTTAATCCGTTGGTAATTAAAGAGATTAGATTTGCAGTTAAAGATTTTGATTATTTGGAATCAGTTCTTAGCAAACATATAGATAATGCCAAGATTGGATTCGTGGAAGAGTATCTCAGAAACCCATTTACACCAGGTGAGTTACTATCTTACCTAAAAGAAAATTGGATAGAAATATCAACAAGTACAGAAGGTTTCATTGGTGACTTAACCGGGATTTGCATTAAAAAGTTTGATACAGCTTATGGTGAAGGATACTGGTCTGACCATTGGACATATAACCTTGATCTACTTGAAAACTATCTCGCTTTCTATCCGGAAGAGAGATACAATCTTCTCTTCAACAAGAAAGAATACACGTACTATGATAATCCCCATCTTGTAGTCCCACGAGAAGACAAGTATGTAATCTGGGATGAAAATCTAATGCAGCTTAATAGTGTTGTATTTGATGAAGAGAAGGAAGAACTCATCAATCAGCGCTTGATTGATCGTAACAAAGTTCATACAGATTATGGTAAGGGTGAAGTTTACACAACAACTCTATTCAATAAGATGCTCTGCCTGATTACTAATAAGCTAGCTTCTTTAGATGGCTCCGGGGTTGGAATTGAGATGGAGTCAAATAAGCCTAATTGGTATGATGCATTAAATGGACTACCCGGTTTGTTTGGTTCCAGTTTAAGTGAAACTCTCGAAGTGAAGCGTCATATCCTTTTCATGTTACATTCACTTAGTGAAGGGAAAGGGATAACAAGCTCATTTGCTTTACCTGAAGAACTTCACAATTTTGCTCTGTCGCTACTGGAATTGCTTAATTCTAATCTTACACCTTTTACTTACTGGGATAGTGCCACAACCATGAAGGAGCAGTATCGAACGACAACCAGATTAGGTATCAGCGGAAATGAAATGCAGATATCATTTGAGCAAGTAATATCTTTGTTGAAGGCAGGTTTAAAGAGAGTTGAAGATGGTATATCCAGAGCTTGGAACAAAGAGCAGAATGTAATCTCAACATACTTCATTAATAAAGTCATTAAGCATGAATTGATCTATACAATAGCTTCCAATGGTGAACAGGTTGTGAAAAGAAATGTAAAAGGTTTACCATGTTTCAAGGCTCTTAAATTTGAACTGATTCACCTTCCTCTATTCCTTGAGGGTCCTGTACATTTTCTTCGAACCTGTGAGGATAGAACAATATCACAAAAGCTTGTACAAAACATTCGGTTGAGTGGATTGTTTGATTCAAAACTGAAGATGTACAAGGTGAATGAATCTCTTAAGGATCAACCATTGGAGATTGGTAGAGCACGTACTTTCTCACCAGGATGGTTTGAAAATGAATCTATCTGGTTACATATGGAGTATAAGTATATGCTGGAAGTTCTCAGGAATGAGCTTCATGAGGAATTCTTCGATGATTTCAAGAATGTATTTATTCCATTCCTCAAACCGGAGATCTATGGAAGAAGTATACTTGAAAACTCCTCTTTCATAGTAAGTAGTGGTAACCCTGATTCATCAATCCACGGAAATGGTTTTGTTGCCCGTTTAAGCGGAGCAACAGCAGAATTTATCAGCATACTGATGCATATGGCAACAGGAAGAACTCCTTTCTCAATTGATGACAAAGGTGCTCTTCAGCTGACACTTAAGCCGGTTTTGCCAAAGTGGATATTTACTAAAACTACTAAAGATAAGTCGTTGTATATAGGAGAAAAGTGGCAAAATGTTACATTCCCAGCAAACTCCTTCAGCTTCACTTATCTTGGAGAAGTACTTGTCATTTACCATAATCCCGGAAATGGGAATACATTCGGTAAAGAGAGTGTTAAACCTATTACTTATACTCTTGAGTTCAATGATGGTTCAAGAAAAATCATTAATAACTCTTATCTATCAGGAGAATTGGCAAAAGCTGTCCGGGATAGATTGATTGTTAGATTGGATGTATTACTCGGGTAGATACGTAACAAAAATATGGATACAGATGTAATTTATAAATAATATTTAAGGATAATATAATGAGTAAAATTGAGAAGCGAATAGATGAAATCATGAGTCGTATGAATCTGGACCAGAAAGTTGGACAGATTGTGCAACCAGAGAGAATGTTTGTAACACCTAAAGAAGTGAAACGGTATCATATCGGTTCTGTGCTTAGTGGCGGTGGTTCAACTCCTGGTGAGAATAGACTGGAAGATTGGGTTGAGATGAATGATGCCTACTGGGCAGCATCGATGGATGAGGATGAAAATCACATAGCGATTCCACTTGTTTATGGTGTTGATGCTATACATGGCAACACTAATGTGAAGGGATCTGTTGTATTTCCTCATAATATTGGATTGGGAGCAACGAATGATCCTGATCTTCTTGAGAAAATTGCAAAAGCAACTGCGAAAGAAATCGTTGCTACAGGTGTGGACTGGACATTTGCTCCTACCATTGCTGTTGCCCAAAACGATCACTGGGGCAGAACTTATGAAAGCTATTCTGAAACACCTGACCTTGTTTCAAAATATGCACCTAGGTTTGTGAAAGGACTGCAGGGTAAGTTTGGTGATGAAAATGTCATTGCCTGTGTTAAACATTGGATAGGAGATGGAGCTAGTCTTCATGGAATAGATCAAGGAGATGCTTGTGTTACTGAAAAGGAACTCAGAAAGATCCATATGCCACCTTACAAAGCTGCAATAGATGCAGGAGTCCAGACTGTGATGATATCACTGAGCAGTTGGAACCAGGAAAAGCTACATGGAAACAAGTATCTGATTACTGACGTCTTAAAAGATGAGCTAGGTTTTGAAGGATTTGTTATCTCTGATTGGGATGGAATTGGTTATCTTGATGAAAACTTCAGTGAAGCGGTAGCTATTTCAGTAAACGCTGGTATTGATATGTTCATGATAACGGCACAATGGCGTGAGTTCATTGAACTGGTAAAAGAACATATTGCTACAGGTAGAATAGCAATGGAAAGACTTGATGATGCAGTTAGAAGAATTCTGAGAGTAAAACTTGTGTCCGGTTTGTTTGAGCGTCCACGCCCTTCAGAACGCAAATTCTCAAATGATTATTCAGTTTTCGGATCTGATTCACATCGAGAAGTTGCCCGAGAAGCGGTAAGAAAATCTCTTGTACTTTTAAAGAATGAAAATAATATCCTTCCTTTATTTAAAGATGCCAGAATTCTTGTTGCAGGTAAGAATGCAGATAACAGGGGACATCAATGTGGGGGATTTACAATTGCATGGCAGGGAGTTAGAGATAATGAATCAATCATTGGCGGTACTTCAATCTGGGAAGGTATTCATGATGTCGCTCCTAATGCTGAATTAAGTATTGATGGAGGGACTGCTGACCCTAATAGACATGATGTTGCTATTGTTGTTATAGGTGAAACTCCTTATGCAGAGATGGAAGGAGATCTTCGTGTCCCAGGTTTGACTAAGGGTATCAAGATTAGTCGTGGCTCTACCTCTGAAGATCATACTGCTGATGACCCTTTCCCAATAATGAAAGCAGGACCGTACGGTACTCACTTATATCATCATGAACTTCATCCTGAAGATATCGCAACAATTCGAAGCATTACTTCGAAAGGCATCACCGTTGTGACAGTGATGGTTTGTGGAAGACCCTTAGTAATAAACGATGAATTAGATGCATCAAAGGCCTTTGCAGTTGCTTGGTTACCTGGTTCTGAAGGTGACGGCATTGCTGATGTTATCTTTGGTGACTATAACTTCAATGGAAAATTATCTTTCTCTTGGCCCCGTTATGATAATGATAACTGGAACCTTGGAGATGAAAACTATTACCCACTATTCCCGTATGGGTTTGGATTGAGATACAAATAACACAGACCAACCAAACACATCCTTATAATCAATTTTCCTATACGGGTGCAAAAGCCTGCTGAATGACAGCAGGCTTTTGCACCCGTATAGGAAAATTGATTATAA
>JAVCCX010000213.1 GCA_030765245.1 Candidatus Zophobacter franzmannii
AAATTGGCTAAAATATCCTTAATCTCAATTAATTTATCCGGGTTCTTGGTCCCGATCATTAACTTCATTTATTCTCTTCCTTTTTTGCATAGTAATTAAACAGTTTCTTTAAGCGAATAAGAAGATGCTTATCGAGGAAAGTCTCGATAACAGCAGTTGTTTGTTGGAGAAGAATCAATGGCTTCTCTTTACCACTCCAATTATCAGTTACGATATCCGGGTCAATCTCGTTCAAAAGACTGTTAAGGGCAATCACAACAAGAACCATATCATCAATATAACCAATTACCGGAATAAAATCAGGGATAATATCCCAGGGTAGGATTAAATAACCAATGACACTACCAAGAATGATCTTTATTCTTCGAGGAGTTCTCTTATCAAGAAATAGTCGAATTACCAGAAAAACAAAATCTGGAAAGAATAGTAATAATTCTGTTATCTGCTTCCCAAACTTCCCACTTTTCTTACCTACGGCTCTGAGACAGTGACAGCGTATTTTCTCATAGAAATTAAAGAGCTTCTTCTCATCTGAGAATACTATCTTGTCTTCTATCTCTTTCACATCATCACGATTCATCTCTTCAACTTCTACGTTCTCAAATTCTTCTTGATTTTTCATAAGAACCTCCGTCTAGTTCACTGATATTAACTGCATTATTGCATTTCAATTTGTCAATAAATATTTGATTATATAAGCTGGCACCAATGCGAGTAGAACGAGCAGGGGGCATAGCGAGAAGAGACCGGCATCGCTACGGTGCAAACTATATCGTGTTTTGTTGGTAGTAGCTTCGCCCTAAAAGAAGTTAAACTTGCACCGCAACGAAGTGTGGGGCGAGAGTAACTTCATAAACAGTTCCAATCTCAGGTATCGCACGCTTCGCCCCAAACTCTCGTTGTTCGCTTAGGTGCAAGCTATATTATCGCACTAATTTTACTTTACAAAAAGAAATAACTCATTTTCTTGAAATTAAAATTATTATAAAGATATAAAGGAGACTTGCTTAATGAAACAAGTTGGTTACAAATTTCCTACAACTATCCGTCAAACTGCCCTTTCTTCTGTTGAAGAAGAGTGGTATGTACCTACCTTAGCTGCAAAACTTGGCAGAGAACTTGCCCCTCTTAAACGCAGTAATTTTGGTGAATATGCTATGGCTGTGAATTATCTTACAACTGTGCTTGAAGAAGCCAGGGCTGTTGAGAAAGTAGCAGTTTACAATATTGATCACATGGCTCAGATTCAGTTCACCGGTAAGGATGCTTCAGCCCTTTTAGATAGAGTACTCCCTGCTAATGTTGAATCAATGAAGATTGGCCAATGTAAGTATTCTCTTCTTCTCAATGAAGATGGTGGAGTGCAAGACGATCTGATTATCATGCGTGTTGCAGTTGATAACTTTATCCTTGTGATTAATGCTGGTCATGACATTACAGATACTGTTGATGGAAAAGAGTACATCTCTGATGCCGACAGAATTCTTGCTTATCTTAAAGATGGGGAAGAGGTTGAAGTTAAGGACTTGTCAGAAGAACTTGTTAAGATTGATGTTCAAGGTCCTTACTCATATAAGCTTATTAAAGAGCTTTATGGTGCTGAAGTACTGAAGAATCCTAACAAACCTGCTAAGAATATGGGCTTCTTCTCATTCAATCAGTTTGAGTTTGAAGGTAGTAGCTATATGCTAAGTCGTACAGGTTACACTAACCGCTGGGGTTGGGAACTTTATGTCCCAGTAGCTGTTGCGGTTGAACAATTCAAAAGAATAGTAACTAAAGCTCTTGATTTTGGTGGACTACTCGTTGGACTTGGTGGTCGTGATGAAAACAGATTATCAGCCGGTAATTTAGGACTTCCACTCATGGGACAAGAATACGATCCTGAGCATACTCCAACCAATGCACCACTTTTCAACGCTGCTTTTGATTTAGAAAGCGAATTTGTTGGTAAAGAAGCTATTATCGGCGACATTGCAATGGCAAATGACAAGAGAATGGTACTCTTTATAACTGAAGGAATTGTGAGTCACAGAGGTATCTATCTTGATGGTAAGCGTCTTGGTAGTGTTACTTCCAGTATCAATTCTCCAAATGTCTCACAAGAGAAGAGGGAATTCTTGAATTCAGCTCGTAAATCTGTGAATGGAGAAGAAGGAATTGCTGAGATTGGACTTGGTTGGGTATATGTAAACCCTTATCAAGTTGATGAAGATGGAAATGACATCACTGTTATCGATGAAAAACCTATCAGAATCAAGATTGAACTTTGCAAAGAAGATGCAGAAGGTAATCCAAAGGGCAAGCCTGTTCTTGGTTATATCGTATCAGACGGTATAACGCCAGCAACAGCTTCAAGACCACTAAAGAATATCGACAAGTTATAGATTTAACTACATATTAGATGGGGTACCTTTTGGGTTTCCTTCTTAAATTCCCATCCTTCGGAGGGGTGGCACGGAGTGACGGGGTGGTTTCTTTTCCTCTCGCATTTTAGGCTTGCACTCTGGTGGGAAATGATGCTTTAGCTTCATCGTATTGATGGGGTGGTTTCTTTTGCATTTTTTCCGTACTGCGACCATCCTGGGTTGCTGGCAATTCGAAGAATTGCTCTACGTACTGCGACTCTTTGAGTTGCTGTGCAAGCTGGGCTTGCATCTCTTCTGTCATTGGACAATACTAACAATTGGACAGCTCTGAGAG
>JAVCCX010000149.1 GCA_030765245.1 Candidatus Zophobacter franzmannii
GAGAATAACCGGTTTCAAAGTAGAATCAGAGAACTTTGAATCCATCCATAACCACAGTGCCTATGCCTATGTTGAGGAGAATTTTAAGCGTTAGATGATAGATTACAAAACAAATGATTACACCCTGGATAACGGGTTTAAGATAATCCATACACCGGATACCGGACGACCTATTGTTGCCTTACAGGCCTATGTTAAGTGTGGCTCAGTTTGGGAAAAAGAGAATGAAGCCGGATTCTCTCACTTCATGGAACACCTTGTGTTTAAAAGTACAAAGAACTATCCTGCGAATAGCATAATGGATGTAGCCTCAGGTTTAGGAGCTTCCATCAATGCATATACCGAGTATGATTCAACCTGCTTCTATCTAACCCTGCCATCAGAGTCTATCGAGCAAGGGATTGAGTTGTTAGCAGAATTGATAAGGCACTCAAACTTCAATGATAAAGATTTTAAGCCTGAGCGTCAAGTTGTGGTGGAAGAGCTAAAGCAGTATCAGAATGATCCTGAAGAGAACTTTGTTGAGCTTATTCCTGCATTTTATTTCAAACACAATCCCTATAGAAATCCGATAGTGGGTAATCTTGAAAGCTTGAAGAATGCAACTCCTAATGACCTAAGAGACTTTTACAAAACTCGTTATACTCCTGATAATTGCTTTCTTACAGTTACAGGTGATTATGATCTTGATAATCTCAAAGAGATTGTGGAGAAGAATTTTACCGATTGGACTGCTGATAAATCAGAGACAGTAACAATTACACCTGAACCTTTCCCGGAAGGTTTCAAGTATCATTACCTTCCAAGCAAATTGCGTAAAGACATTATAGCGATTGCTTTACCTGAACTATCCGATTTAGACCCGGATGCATATTCACTGAATCTTACTATGAAGGCATTTGCCTCGGGTAAGAACTCAAACCTTTATAAACGACTATATAATCAGGAGCAGTTGGTTGAGACAGTGAAGTTGTACTCGTTCAGCGGTAAGATTGATGGTGTTGCAGCGATCCTGATCTTCCCTAAAAACAAGAAAGACATACCGAAAATCTTCGCGATAGTACTTGATGAGCTTATCAAACTCAAACAGAAAGGACTTAGTGAAGAAGCGAATCGCAAGCATCGAATTGACTTAGAACATTCTTATAGATATAGTTTTGAATTCGTTGAAAGCTTTAGCTCAATCCTTGGTTCAGAAGAGTTATTGGGTGATTACCGCCACCTTTATGAGTATATGCAGAAGGTTTCTGAAGTCACATCTTTGAGCGTAGAAAGAGTTATCCAGAATATCATTAACTTGAACTATTTACAGCTTATCCATACCGGGAAAACTCCTCTTGATGAAGAGTTGCTAAAATCTACATTTGATGAATATAAGCAGATTCCAACTGCCAAAAGTGCCTTGAAGGATTTTGAAGAGATCACCCTTTCAAACGGAATACAGCTTCAAATGAAGCGAGTTGTTGGCAAGCCGACTGTTGGTTTTGCTGCATCTTTCAATGTGTCACAGCTGAATGAACCCTCTGAACTAACGGGAATAAACCAATTTACAGCTGCCATGTTACAATACGGGAATAACAAACGCGACTATGATTCATTGTTGGAGTATTGTGTTGAGAATGGTATCAGTATCTCTTGCGACCCTCTGATGGACTGCACCATTGTGAAATCAAAGTGCTTTAGTGACAGAGTTTCTCAGAGTGTTGAATTATTGGCAGATGTTATCGAGAATCCTACATTCCCACTTAGTCACATAAAGCAATATAAGCAGACTTGCTTGAGTGCTCTTGATAGAATGAAGGATTATCCATCTTCAATGGCGTATCACCATTTTAAGCACTATTTCTTTAGTTTAGAGAGTAATCTGCTTAGTAGTATGGGCGAGAAGAAGAACCTGCGAGCTATTTCAAGAACACAGATAATTGAATGGTACAGTTTGTACTATGCAAAGGCTCCATTATACATCTCTGTTGTTGGGGACATAGATTTTGAAGAAGTTAAAGCACTATTTCTTAAGCATTTCAAGACGAAGCGTAATAAGAGAGTTCCCAAAAGCACTATTGTAGCACAAACTCCGGTAAAGAGCTTGAAAGTAATTGATACTAAACAAACTCAAGCAGTTGTTTCATGCGGTGGTAAAGCCTGTACTGTTAATGATAGAAAGCATAATACAGCCTTCTTTGTCCTTTCTCAAATTATCGGTGGGGATATGAATTCTAGACTGTTTAGCGAATTACGGGAAGAGCATGGACTTGCCTATAGTGTCGGGTCTGATGTTTTCTCTTATTCTGATTATGGGTATTTCGCTCTGAATTGTATTACTGATAGAGAGAATGATAAGTTTGCTTTAAAGCTAATCAAACAGATTCTAAAAGATATTGCAGAAAATGGGGTCACAATAGAAGAACTGACAGTAGCTAAGAATTACATCAAAGGTCAGAGATTAATTGGTGAAGAGAGTATGATGTCACAGGCGAAAATACATAGTTATTTGAAATCGCTTGGATATGATTATCAGTACTATCTTGATAGAGATAAACGACTTGAAGATGTTACCTTAGACACAATCAAAGAAGTTGCACAGAAGTACTTCACAGATTCCAACCTTTTCACACTTATTTATAAGTAGGCGGAGTGTAGATGAAAGAGAATATATTTATCAAGGGTGCGAGTGAACATAACCTAAAGCAGATAAATGTAACTATCCCAAGAAATAAACTCATTGTTTTTACAGGAGTTTCAGGGTCAGGGAAATCATCCTTAGCTTTTGATACACTGTATGCTGAAGGGCAGCGTAGATATGTTGAATCACTCTCTGCATATGCGCGTCAATTCTTAGGTCAGATGGAGAAACCGAAAGTTGATTATATTGAGGGTCTATCTCCTGCCATTTCTATTGAACAAAAAGCTTCAAGTAAGAATCCTCGTTCAACAGTGGGAACTGTTACAGAGATTTATGACTATCTGAGAATCCTTTTTGCAAGGATAGGGCAACAACATTGTCCGCATTGTGATAAAGAGATAGGTGCACAGACTGTTGATCAGATGATAGAACATATCATGAAACATGGGAATAAGACTAAACTACAGATTTTAGCACCCTTAGTGCAGAACAGGAAAGGTACACATTCTGAGATTCTTGATCAGGTTAGACAGGATGGCTTTGCCAGAATTAAGATAAATGGGGTTGAAAGAACTCTTGAAGAGGACATTGTTCTCGATAAGAAAAGTAAACACACCATCGAAGTTGTAGTCGATAGAATTGTCCTGAAGAAAGGGATTGAAGGGCGTCTCACTGACTCCCTGGAAACTGCCATGAAACTCGCTGAGGGAATGGTCAAGATTGA
>JAVCCX010000017.1 GCA_030765245.1 Candidatus Zophobacter franzmannii
ACCGAGACTAACATACGAGCTCCAAAGGATAGTGCTAATGATATTTTTCATTAGATTACCATTCCAACCGGACATATCAGAATATGCTCTACCAATACCGGAACCATAACTGAAGAGAGGATGTTCGAGTCCGATTAAGGATACGAATCCACTTAATACAACAACTCCAATAAATATGAAATGAGACGCATATTTATTGTTTACTAATGTATGGATTGTGAACGCTATTGCTGTTAATCTGGCATAACCGAGGAATTGGAATAGGAAATCCACTGCATACACATCAAGTTTAATATTATTGAATCCACTGATTAACTGGTAGCCAATGGCTAAAAGCATGGCGAGGATAATAATTATCATCTCTATACCGAGCATTGCAAAATATTTTGAGAAGAGGAAGACCCAGCTTTTGGCTGGTGTACTATCCATTATCAGGTCGAGTCTATGAATTCTGCTCTTCCAAAGGAGCTCTCCGGTAAAGAGAGTAATAATAACCATTAAGAGAGTCGCAACTCCACCTTTTGCACCATTAAGTACCTGATAGGTTACAGGTAGTGTTGCCGTTTCATAGATAGCACCTGAGGATTTAATTGTAAATCCAGCAAGTACAAGACCGACTACTACCAGAATCCAGAAGTAGAAGCGAGAAGTGATATTTTTAAACTCTAAACCGGTAAGGTAATAGAGTTGTTTAAATGACTGCGAAGGTGTAAAACTCTTCTTAACGGAGTTTAGGTCTATAGTAATTGGTTTGAATTTCGATTTGTTCTTTTCCTTTTTCCCTGCCTTATTTCGTGCCTCAGGATAAGCAAAGGTTGTAACTGCATATGAAACCCAGAAGAGAACAAAACCAATTCCCAACCAAAGGGCTCTATTGATTAACAAAATAGGAGCAAGTGGTACGAGTTCAGTATTTCTCTGAGCAGGCGTCATCTTATCTGTAATAAAGCTGGTAGTACTCATAGCAAACGGATCTAGAATTGCCACAAGTTCCTTCATACTTACTTTGCTGGAAAGAATTGAAAGTACTAAATAGAAAACAAACAACAGGATAGCACTGACATAGACATATACCTGTTTCTTGGTAAGTGCACCTACAGCAAAGAATATCCCACAGGTGAAGATCATATTAGGTAGGATAATTGTTACATAAGGCCATAGATAGGCAAGAAGGTCTGTTCTCCCAAAGTAACTTTTATCCAACCAGGGCATAAATGACCCAATCAATATTCCCAATCCAATAGTAAGCATTATCATTGTAAGCACTATGGCATTACCAACGAACCTACCAAGTAGGTAACTAAGTTTAGTGACTGGTTTGGAATAGATTAATTGGAACATATTATACTCATAGTCACGACTTACAGCATCACCCGAGAAGGCAGCACTAAAGAAAATCGCAATGAGTTGGAAGGCAAGAATTGTAGAGTGAATAAAGAAAGGTGAGTTTATGAGAACTCGTTCTCCACCCCCCATGACATTCACTCTCATCCCCGTGAATCCACCGGCTGCAATAATTACAGTCAAAGCGGAAAGCAGGAAGAATACACCCATGTAAACATAGGTGGAAATTTTAGTTAAACGGTATTTTAGCTCAAAGCTAAGCATTTCCCGAAACATTTATCGGCCCCCTTAAACTATTTCATCAGCTGGGATTGTGCTGAAGTAAACATCTGAAAGATCGGGGTCTTTACTGCTGAATGTTTCATCAGGTAATTCACTGTTTTGAACTGTTATCTGAACTTTACCGGCTTGTAATCTAGACGAGATTACCTTATATTGGTCAGTGTATTGCTTCATGTCTGATTTATCGATCAGCTTCTTCCAAAGCTGGTCGTTAAGGTCTTCAACAGACTGGATAGGGTTGTTGGTGAGGAGAACTTCTCCCTTATGGATAATGGCAAATTCAGAACACAATTCATTCACATCGTCAACAATATGGGTTGAGAGAATAACAATCCTATTTTCACCAAGCTCAGAGAGGATATTGTAAAAGTGATTTCTCTCTTTCGGATCAAGTCCGGCTGTAGGTTCATCCACAATCAAAAGGTCCGGCTCGCCGAGTAATGCCTGAGCAATACCAAATCTCTGCTTCATACCACCGGAGTAACTTCCAAGATGCTTTTTCTTTACTTCGAAGAGATTCACTTTATTGAGATAGTAACTAACAATCTCTTTTCTCTCTTTTGGGTTTGTGACACCCTTGAGTCTGGCAAAGTGATTCAGCATATCAACTGCTGAAATATTAGGATAGAAATCAAAGTCCTGAGGAAGGAAACCAAGGCGTTTTCTGATTTCCATCTTATTTTTGGTTACATCAATTCCATCAAAAGTGATTGTTCCACTATCTGCTTCCTGCAAGGTGGAGATAGTTCTCATTAAAGTTGATTTGCCGGCGCCATTTGGTCCAAGTAGCCCAAACATCCCCTCTTTGATAGTTAAGTTTACTCCTCTAAGAGCTTGCACTCCATTAGAATAAGTCTTCATCAAGCTGTCAATTTTCAGCTCTTTCATTGTTACTCCTTCCCTTACATTTATTTAAGCAGTCATATTATAAATTATTGTGATTACATTTAGTTACTAAAATTATCTAATTTCTTTCAAGTCAATAAACTTATTCTAACACCCCTAAATTTGATACCTCTTATTCACTATGATTCACTTAAAAATATA
>JAVCCX010000054.1 GCA_030765245.1 Candidatus Zophobacter franzmannii
ACATACCCGGGGTTGCATTCTCCCATTCTGTGTCCACCAGTGTTGTATCTGTAATTGCACCATCTGTCAAGCTTTCCCAGGTATCAGGAGTGGCTTCTTGTCCTTCATAAAGTCTCCAAACATTGTAGCCGATGAGTTCACGATTGTTAACTGGAATGTTGTTTAATCTGTGAGCGGTAAGCGGAATCAAGTCCCTTACATCAGAAGGAGGATTCATCCCGGCATAACCCTCAATATTCCAATTGAAATCGCAATATGAGTTTACTGCAAGCAGTGTAGTCCAATTTCCCTGCCAAAAAATCATATTACTGAAACCATTCACAGCAGGACCTTCATCTACTCCTGCATAAGCAGGATTAACACCTGTTACATCGCACAAGAAACCAAACCAAAGCTCTTCTGTACCGGTAATAGGAACAGGGGTATTCAGAACAATCGTATTCCAGGTGTCCAACACCGGGATAATCGGCTGATCGACAACCATTGTTCCCGGTTCAGTAGCAGTTCCACCCGTCCAAACACGCACGGAGAAATTACCTCCTGTTGCCGGCCAGATTTTCACAGCTTGTAGAAAACCTCCTGCATAAGCAGTTAAATCACTTGCAGGGAAGCGGATTGCCACATCAAAGCTAAGAGAGCCACCGGTACCAAAAGATGTAAAGTTTGTACCATCATTATAACCGAGCCAGCCTTCTTCGGCTGTTATAGGCTCTTGCCAGGTTATAGTTACGGCAGTTTGAGTTGTATCTTCAACAACCTGGACATTCATAGGCGGATAGCTTATTTCATTGACTATCAGGTCTCCAGCTTCAAAATCACTGTCTCCTACTGTTAGAATGCCTGAAGTAATTTGATAACCGGTTGCAGATATCTCATAATTATATGTCTGCCCTGCATAGACATCTGTGAACACGAAGTTCCCGTTTGCATCGGCTGTTGTTGTAAAAGGCGCATACCCACTGAGATTGATCTCTGCTGAGTCAATCCCAACACCGGGAGCATCACTTCCCACGATTCGACCATTCACGGTTACTAATCCAAACAATGACAGGTCGAAATCCTGGTTAGTTGTCTGGTTCTCAATGATTGTAACATCACTGGATTCAATTGAATAGCCTATCTTTGTGGCATTTATTGTATGGTCTCCCGTCGGGAGATAAGGAAATGAATAGCTACCGTCCGGTCCGGTTGTGAAACTGCGAACTGAATTGCTAACGCTAACGGTTGCTTCGTCCAGAGGACTACCATTAGCAGTCACTATTCCGCTTAATGTTCCCATCCCTGATACCGTTACAAAGAAGGTCGTCTTTGGAAACTGTCCCGTAACTCCGGTAGTTGGAGGATTGGTCGGTTCGATTATTGAGTTATCATTATAAGTCATCAAAGAACGGTTATTACCTACCGTCTGACAGTAGAAATTGTCCATTGAACCAAAATAATCCTCTTCATAAGGTCGCTGAAACATTAAAACCAGATTCTCTCCGCTATAGTAGAAGGGTGTCGTGAAAGTTATGACTATATCATTCACACCTGAGGGATAACTCACATTGCCCGTAAACACCTGAGTCAAATCAGTAGATGGTATCCATCCGTTACTTAAATTCATCAGAGCTGTCTCACCAAGCCAGATATTGGTCGGTTTATTAGGGAGGTTATCCTGAAAGTTGTTGTAGAACTTTATTCCTGTAATCATTCCACCGATATTCATCTCTTCTGAAAGATAAATCGTCTCAAATAGACTATTACGGTAATACATATTCACAGGAACGAGAGCTTGTTCATCACCGGCTCCAATTGTTATTTCTACTGAGTTGAGTAGAGTTCCTGATGTTAAAATTACTAGTAGCAGGAAGATGAGAAATGTTGGCTTGTTCATTTGGAACCTCTTTTTTATCTAAGTTTGTACTATCTATGATGATACCTTGATTGAGTATTATTTATAAGAACCTCTTTGAGTGTGTCAAGTAAGATTATTGCTTTCTTCTTTTTACTGTGTCACAATAGAATATGGATAGGGAATGCAACCACCCCCTCTGTTTGCCATTGGACTGACACACTTCCAAAGACCCCTCACCCAATTTTAAAGTTTGAAATTTGACCACTACGTTTCAGCGGCAATTTAGGCTCTCAACAAATAACAATTGACACAAAATCTTTCATATTGAACTATAAACAAAAGAAACTAACAATAAAAGGAGTCACTCATGGAAAGCTTTTTCATACCAACTAAAATCATTTTTGGCTTACAATGCATAGCTGAAAATCACTCACTATTTCGCTCCTTAGGAAAGAAAGCACTAATAGTTACAGGAAAGAACTCTGCGGTTGTTTGTGGAGCATTAGATGATGTATTAGAAGCACTGAAAGCGGAAAAAATAGATTATGTAATTTACAATGGAATAACAGAAAACCCAACCCTTGATTCTGTTGAACATGGGCGAAATGTATTCAAAGAGGAAATGTGTGATTTTGTCATTGCAATTGGTGGTGGAAGCCCTATAGATGCAGCTAAAGCGATTGCAGTACTCGGAATAAACAACATGAGATTAAGAGACGTTTTCTCCCCATGCTTCTATGACAAAGCTGCTCCTCTAATCGCAATACCAACAACAAGTGGTACCGGCACCGAGGCTACACCTTACAGTGTTATCACTGATGTAAAATGGCATACAAAGGAAGGCTTCGGGGCACCTTGCCTCTTCCCCACAATTTCATTTTGTGATCCCAAATATACCTTAACAATGAGTGATAAAGTTACTAGAGACACGGGGATAGATGCGTTGAGTCATCTACTCGAAGGTGTCTATTCCAAGAAAAGAAGTAACCTCTTAATGCCAATAATCGCCAAAGGAATAGAGCTTGTGTTTGATAATTTAGCTGCAGCTCTTGATGATCCAGGAGATGTTGATGCTCGCAGTGCAATGATGCAGGCTTCTCTCTATGGTGGAATGGCTATCGCTCATACAGGGACAACACTACAACACTCTATCGGATATCCTGTTACAACAGAGTTCGGTGTTTCTCACGGTCTTTCAAACGGTATCTTCATGAAATATATTATGCAACTCTATCATCCACACATTGCGACTGAGATTGACGAAATGCTTTACTATATTGGACTGGACAGAGAAGAGTTTTACGCTTGGCTTAACGAAATGGGATTGGATGATGAGAAGCTTGAGTTATCCGATGAGTTTATCAAGAAAGCTGTACCGGAAGTTATGAATTCACGCAATATGGCGTTGAATCCAATGCAGGTAACAGAAAAAGATGTAATAAAACTTTATAGGGATGTAAGAAAATAATGACTGATTTTGAAGAGATTAAAACGATAGTCTTTGAATACTTAAGAGAATTTATTGATATCTTGATGAAGAACTTCACAGGTTGGAATATTCTCATCCAGCTTGCCGTTGTTGCAGGTATTATTGTTGTCGCATTCCCACTTACCAAGATTATCAACCTTGGAGTCAGGAAAATCAAGATTGCAGAGGATCATCATAAGACCCAGTCTTTCATGACTTATGTAAGAAGGTTTACAAGCCCACTGCTGATTGTTGTTCTGCTAAAGATTTCAAGCCAAATCCTGGCAAATATTAAATTCCCTGCTCATTTTGTTAATATCGTGTTGAATATCTACCTAATCTGGTTGGTAATTAAACTCACGACTCTGATTATCGATAATCTATTCGTGAAAAAGGTAATACAAACCTGGTTCTGGATAGTTGCCAGCCTGAGTATACTCGGTATTTGGACCCCAACTAAAGTGCTTTTGGAGAAGATAACTCTTAAGATAGGTGAAGTTCATATCGCACTTTACTCTGTATTCAACACCTTCCTACTCGCTATCTTCTTAGTGTGGCTGATTAAGAAGCTTTTAGCATTGGTTACAATTAGACTCCAACATAGCAAATCGCTTAGACCAACCATGCAGGTTCTGCTTGGTAAAATCATCACTTTCTTGCTATATGTGGTTGCTTTCTTTATGCTTGTTAGTAGCCTCGGCATCAATATGACAACCCTATCCATCTTTACCGGTGGTATTGGTCTTGGTATTGGTATTGGTCTGCAAAAGATATTCTCAAATCTGCTTAGTGGTTTTATTCTCCTACTTGATGATTCAATCAAGCCTGGTGATGTAATTGAGATGGATGAGACTTTTGGTGCTGTGAAGGAGATGAGTAGTAGATACACTTCTATTGTAACTCCACAAGGAAAAGAGATCCTTATACCTAATGAAGAGCTAATATCACAGTCTGTTGTAAACTGGTCTCATAGTAATAAACTCATTAGAGTAGATGCCAATGTTGGTGTGTCTTATAACTCTGATATCCATAAGGTTAAAGAGATTCTTGAGGTTGCTCCGCTTACATTTGATCGTGTACTAAAACGACCTAAACCGGAAGCAATGTTGGTTGAATTTGGTGATAGTTCTGTGAACTTCCAAGTGCAGTTCTGGATTCATGACCCTCAAAAAGGGATTGTGAATGTTAGGTCTAAAGTACTTCTTGCGATCTGGGATGCTTTCTTAGAAAATGATATCGAAATACCTTTCCCACAGCAGGATTTGCATATCAAGAGTTCAGTGTTAAAGTTACCTGAAGCATAGGTCTTTCCTGCGTTCTCTAAGCCATAATTATTAAGTGAAATAAACCTTTACTTAGAAAAGAGACCTTAATTTCTTGTTCTATCAGTTTTTAGGAGCACATAATGAGTAAATCACCCAATAGAAGTAGAAGATTTTTACCTAAGGATGTCATCATCATCCATGAAGATAGAGACATAATAGTAGTTGAAAAGCCATCAGGATTACTCACTATTGCTAACGAAGCTGACCAAACAAAAACACTCTATTACATGATTACTGACTATGTCCGTAAGGGTAATCCTAAATCTGCTTATAGAATCTACATTGTTCATCGACTTGATAAACATACTTCAGGGATTATAGTTTTCGCTAAGACTCCCGAAGCAAAGAAATACCTTCAAGAGAATTGGGAAGATTTTGATAAGCATTATCTTGCTGTCATTGGTGGGACAATGAAAGATAAAACAGGCATTCTCGAATCCTACCTTACTGAGAACAAGGCTTTCAATGTTTACTCTACTGAAGATACCACACTTGGTAAATTAGCTAAGACTCATTATAGAGTTATTACTGAAACAAAGAGATGCTCAATGTTGGATATCACTTTGCTTACCGGTCGTAAGAATCAGATTAGAGTTCAGTTTGCGGATATATTCCGTCAGGTTGTAGGTGATAAGAAGTACGGTTCAATCACTGTAAAATACCAGAGACTTTGCCTGCATAGCTATTGCCTTTCCTTCACTCATCCGTACACTAAGAAACCAGTTTCATACACGACAACTATCCCTGAGTTTATAAAAGTACTAATTGGGGACCTTGACGGGTTGCAATTAGTCGAAGAAATTAAGCAGGATTAATATAGCTCCAGTTTAAGTAGGATTGATTCAAGATCTGCATTCTTCATCTTACGAGTTCTCTTTGTACGCAGTCTTATCTCTCCGCCTATCTCCTTGTTCGCAACTAGGACAAATGCTGTACTACCCTTACATTCATGCTTCAGAAAATCACCAAATTCGTTGTAAAGTTTAACTGTTTCAGCACTACTCCCAAGCCTAACTCCAAACGGAAGATTTGTAACAATTGTACTGTTCTCAATAGATTTGTGGTATCTGAAATCAGTCTTTGTAATTGCAACATTCTCTCCACCAGGTAACCTAGAAAGGTTCTCACGACTTGCATCGGCAGCCATCCCTGATATATCACTACCCGAAATAAGTCCTCTTGGTAAAGGAATAATCTTTTCTTTAGCTCTACTCTGGACTGTCTTGAAAAGCTTTTCATCATAGTCTGGTAGTGCAGTAACTCCCCAGAAATTTCTGAAGTAGCCGGCAGGAATGTGACAATAATGCATCATTGCTTCTGCGAGAAGAGTACCTGAACCACAACATGGGTCAACAAGAGGTGTCTCACCATTCCATTTAGAGTATCTGATAATTGCTGCACCAAGTGTTTCTTGCAATGGAGCAACGGCTCCAACTACTCTATAGCCACGCTTATGAAGAGCTGTTAATGAAAGGTCTAGTCCTATGTTCACAAAGTTTCTATGAATATGCAATGAGAACCGTACATCAGGTTGTTTCTGATTGTAATTAGGTCTTTCCCCTGTTTTCTCACGGAATTGGTCAACAATAGCATCTTTCATAACCTGAGAAGCATAAAGAGAATGCTTTATATTACTGTCGGCAACATTGGTGTTAATAGCAAATGCTTGGTCAAGTGTGATGAAGTCACTCCAGTTAATTTTTGCAGCCATTTGGTAGAGATACTTCTCACTATGGCAACTAAAGCTAAATAATGGGGCAATAATTCTTGAAGCAAGACGAGATTCATATAGAATCCGATACAAGGCAGATTTATGAGCAGTAAAGCTTATTCCTCGGTAAATTGCTCTCGCGTCATCAGCACCTAACTCGAGGAACTCTTCTGCTGTCATCTCTTCTAAGGAGTTTGCTGCCTGCGCAAAGTATCTTTGGTTCTTTTGATATTCGTATTCCATTTTATCTCACTTCTTTTCAATTAGTTAATTAATACTTGCATAGTTTTTGAGACCGCGTATCTGTCAAATTATTACGGAATTGAGTTAAAGCCTACTTGAGTAAGACTACTTTCATTGTGGATTCAGAAAGAGCTGATTGTACTCGTATGAAATAAACCCCGGATGAGACAGATTGACCTTTGCTATCATTTCCAAGCCAATTCACTTCCTGCTGACTTCCAATTGGAATAGAATTAACCAATTGACCTGTTAGATTGTATATTTTCACTTCTGAGTCTTGATAGGAATTATCACTAACTTTTATCCTCGTTGAACCTATAAATGGGTTTGGATAAACATTTAGAGTATTAGCGATAGGATAAACTTCTTCCTCATTCTCTACAGGTGCAGTGTACAAATGCGGATATCCATTGTTAACTGTATCATCTACATCCCAGTGTTCTTCAGTTCCATTGATTGTCTCACCTAAGAAGTCCCAACCGATATTTGTGAAGCTTATTGCATCCTGCATTTCAGCAGTTGTATATCCAACTAATAATGTTTCAGTACTGTTAACTGATTGCCCTACTCCATCTGTAAGACCTGAACTGTCCACATTCCATACACAACTTACCGCTTCAGAGAAATTGTAATTATAACCAATAACTCCACCTACTCGTGAAATACCGGAGACATTACCGGAGCTATAAGAAACCACAATTGCAGCGTTAGTATAGTTCTTCCCTATAAGACCACCAACTTGATTTGAACCTGCAACAGGTCCCTCTGAAAAGCATCTGCTTATGCTCGTCTGATCACTCATGCCAACCAATTGGGATAAATCCCTCTCCATTATTCCAGTTTTGAGTATCAGAGGCTTCGATGTCCGCTGTTTGCTCAATATACCTATTACTAACCCAAACAGTCTCTACAGTACTCAGCCATAGGAGATTATCAAGAGTTGCAACCTGATATGGGTCATTAGGTAAACCGGTTCCAGGAGGAGGAACGCCATCTGCATAAAGGGAACCAATTATCAAAAAGGTGATTATTAAAACAATCGTTTTCATTTACTCTCCTAACTTTGAGCTAATGCATCTCAAGAAAATGGGTTGGATTTCAATAAGTCAAGAAAAGAACTCTATCAGTGCAATTTTGTGTCTAATACATAGACAGCTTGGCTAGTTGAGTCTCTAAATCACCATTCTTAAATCTTCTGGTTCTGGTGGCACGAAGTCGCAGTTCTTTTGTTAGATTTTTATCACCAACCATAATATATGCCGTAGTTCCCTTACATTTGTTCTTTAAGTAGTCGCCTAACTGGTTGTAAAGCTGCTTTGCTTGAGCATTATCGCCTAATCTGACGCCATACGGCAAGTTTGTAACAATAGTACTGTTCTCAATCGGAGAATGCTTCTTAAAGTCCATTATTTCAATCTTTATCTTCTCTCCCCCGGGAAGACAAGCAAGATTATCTCGGCAAACAAAAACCGCATCAGATGATATGTCACTGCCGGAGATCAAACCTTCCGGTAGTGGTCTAATCCCAGCCTTTGCAGTACTAACCACTTTATCGAATATCTTGGCATCATAATCAGGGAGATAACGAAGTCCCCACTTCTTTCTGAGGTAACCGGCAGGGATTCTGCAATAGTGCATTAGCCCTTCCGATAAAAGTGTACCTGAGCCACAGAATGGGTCAACAAGGGGAGTTTCACCATCCCATTTAGAGAAGCGAATTATTGCAGCACCGAGCGTTTCCTGCAAAGGAGCCATAACTCCACGCAGTCTGTACCCTCTTTTATGTAGTGAAGTTAGGGATAAGTCCAGACCAATGCTTGCATGATTCTTATGAATATGTAGTGAGAGTCTAAGGTCAGGATCTTTCTGGTCATAATTAGGTCTTTCACCCGTCTTCTTTCTAAATTGATCCACAATAGCATCTTTCATCACTTGAGCTGCATAGATAGAGTGCTTTATCTTGCTGTCAGAAACATTCGCATTTATAGCAAAAGAATCTTCGTTTGAGAATATCTCACTCCAGTCGATATTGCCTGTCTGAGTATATAAGTATTTATCACTATGACAGTCAAAACTCTTCAAGGGCGCGATTATTCTTGATGCTAATCGTGTTTGATAGAGTATCCGATAAAGACTCTCTTTGTCTGCCTTAAAGCTCAATCCACGATAGATTGGTTTTACTTCTGAAGCACCTAATTCAGCAAATTCAAGTGAGGTCATATCCTCTAAATAGTTCGCTGTTTGGGCGAAAAAGTAACCGTGATGTATGTATTCGTAAATGAAATCTTTCATTGTTTCCTGCTTTATCTTTTTCAATATTATAACTACTGTACCTAATCTCTAAATTACCTCAGATTCTACCAATACCATACGCACAAATAGGGCAAACAAAATCGCAAGAAAGAAACTTACAAGGGTGCCGATGAGTACGTATTCAATTCTTTTATTTTCATCTTCTCCAGTCTTCAACCTTAACCATGATTTTACAGTCAGAAGAAAACCAATTCCAAGTGGCTGGTTTATTATAACAAATATGAATATTAGTAGCCTTTCAATAATACCTATAAATTTCCCACTATATTTCAAATCTTCAGCAAGTATCTTTTTTAGCTCTGGATTGACAGAAACCATATAGTTCATTAGTTTTTCAATAAGGATACTTGAAAATCTTGTAACTCCTACTATCCCTATCGTAAAATAGAGCAAAATAGCTGAGAAATCTGATGTGTAAACTTCCAATTCAAATACTGTGAGTAAAAAGAGTACACTAAAGTGAGCTATCTGATCTCCAATAAAGAGTTTAAACTCAGGAATACTTCTCTTCCTTAAGCGTATCACAATAAAATCTATTATTAAGTGCTGTAAAAACACTATCGTGAGAACTGTACCATAATTTTCAACTTCAGTTACTATGAATAAAAGGAATGTTAGAACAAGATGTACTAGTGAGTGGAGAATCAGAAATAAAATTGAGTTATTCTTTTTTTCAACTAACCATTTGGGTTGCAATAGAAAATCAGCAACTAAATGACCAACTAGGATTATTGCATAAAACTCTAACATCGTGTCCTTTCCTTATGTTCTTTGTGTCCTGAATACAACCCATAGAGGTTGTATTGTGCAAATACAACCTCTAGGGGTTGTATTATTTCTCTATAATTAGTAAATATTCTTGTATCTCCTGCCAATTGCATTTATCAAGCAATTTCGATACAGACTGTTGTGATTTTTG
>JAVCCX010000205.1 GCA_030765245.1 Candidatus Zophobacter franzmannii
AATCCTTGGATAAGATTACCAGTTGGACAGCTCTGCGAGCTGCAAGCAAGCGTGGACGCTCGCATTACGTACTGCGACTCTCTGAGTTGCCGGCAATTCAGAGAATTGCATCTTCCCAAAACCTCAGGTTGTATCTTTACCTTGCGGATGGTCCCAAGACCTCCGCAATGGTGAAAATGGACATAACAACTCAGGAGAGTTGCTGTACAGCATCGTAGAGCGAGTGCCCTCACTTGCTTTGCAAGCTGAGCTTGCATCTCTTAAATCATTGGATAAGATTGCCAATTGGACAGCTCTGCGAGCTGCAAGCAAGCGTGGACGCTTGCATTACGTACTGCGAATCGCATGAGTTGCCGGCAATTCGGAGAATTGCTCTACGTACTGCGACTCTTTGAGTTGCTGTGCAAGCTGGGCTTGCATCTCTTCAATCATTGAACAATACTACCAATTGGACAGCTCTGCGAGCTGCAAGCAAGCGTGGACGCTCGCATTACGTACTGCAACTCTTTGAGTTGCTGTGCATGCACTGTAGATTCAGATTATCATTAACACCATGAGCGATATATACTTTTAGATTAGATGCATTTTCCAGCTGTTCTTCTGTTATTCTATCATCCAACCAACCACCGAAGCAGATGATTCCATCGACAATATCATAGTTCTTAATTCCAGTTGTGTATGATAAGCCACAGCTTTGTTGGAAACCGAATAGCATGTTCCAAATATTTAACAGCATTTGCTCCGTCACCAGCAAGCCCATAGCAACAAGCAAGATTGTACATTGCATTTGAATTTTGAACATCGTGTTTCAAGCCTTCGAGATATTTAGCTGCAGCTTCTTGATACTCTCCCTTCTGATAAAGAGTGTTAGCTTCTTCATAAATACCATCAACGCTAATACTCATGTAATCTCTAGTAGTCTCGTGTTTTACTTCTACTTCTTTAAACCTATTTCTAGCACATGAAGTTACAAGTAATGCTCCCAAAAGTAAGATGACAAATAGTCTTTTCATATCTACCTCCATGCATATGAAGTAAGCATATAATTCTGTTTTCAATAGATTTGTTCAATGAAAAACAGCCCGATTTCTCGGGCTGTTTTGTATATAACTGTTAGTTTTTATTCTATTTCAAAATCAACTGGTGTAAGATAGAGAACCTTCTCATCCTGATATTGATTCAACATCTCAAATGTGTTAGTTACTTTCTTAAGACCCTTAGGAACATTCATTCCGAAGAGTGAGAATTCAGGCATATCAAATTCAATCCGTATTCCATCTTTATTAGATGGATAAGAAGCCAGTTCAATCTCATTCTTTATTCCTGCAAGTTTAGCTGCTTCTGTGATAGCATCTTCAAGTGACCCAAGTTCATCAATCAATCCATTCTTTAAGGCTTGATTACCTGTCCAAATACGACCTTGAGCTATCTTGCGAACTTCCTCATTATCAATACTACGGCCTTCGGCAACAACATCAATGAAGATGTCATAAGTATTTTCAATCATACTTCTCAGTAAATCTTTCTCATCTTCAGTCATCTTGCGAGAAGTATTACCTAAATCTGAATTCTTACCGAACTTGATATTGCTCCAATTGATATGAAGTTTATCATATAGGCCATCGAAGTTTGGAAGCATACCAATCACACCAATTGAACCTGTAATTGTTGTTGGTTCTGCGTATATTTTATCAGCATAAGCAGAGATATAGTATCCACCTGAGGCAGCAACACCACACATTGATACAACAACAGGTTTCTTATTCTTACCTTCATTACAAAGCTTCACTTCATGAGCAATTATATCAGAAGCCTGGGCAGATCCACCGCCACTATCCACACGGAGTACAATAGCTTTTACAGTTGGGTCTTTACGAGCCTTTTCAATAGCTTTAGCATAACTATCAGAGCCAATATTCTTACCTGGTTTACCCTTGCCCATTATGATATTACCTGTTGCATTAATAACCATAATCTTTGAAGTTGAGTCAATAACCCATTCTGTGCTGAGTCTTTCATTACTCTCACTAGTGAATGAGGAGTATTTCATCTGTGCTTTAATTGTTTTCTCGAGCTCAGATTGATAGATAATGTCGTCAACAAGACCAAGTTCTTTGCATCTCTTTGCATCAAAATATGGACCTTCATCGATACGATCTATTACGCATTGAATGAAGCCACCTCTACCATCTTCAATACCCTTAACCATTTCGCCATACAAATCACCAAATACATGGGTGTAGGATTCTCTTTCAGCAGCAGTCATTGATTTCTCAGTTAGCATATTCCCTGCTGTTTTGTAAGGATGACTTCTCAAGTTTGTAAACTCAATACCAAGTGTATCGAGGAGACCTTTGAAATAAGGAGAGTTAATTGATATACCTTTCAAATCAATTCCACCCATTTTATTAAGGTAAACCTTATCGACACAACTTGCAGCAAAGAAGTAACCGGAGTTAGAGATATTATCAAAATAAGCTATAATTTCTTTGTCTGTATCTTTCTTAAATTTATTAAGATAATCAGCGAGTTCCTGCTTACGAGCCATAGATGCAGGGAAATTTGGATTCATTAAGAGAATAGCACCAATGGTTTCATCTTGAGCTATCATCTCTAACTTATCCTTAAATTCACGCATTGTCATGCTCTTACTATCAACGAAGATGAATGGACCGATTGTACTTGCATCATGAGCATCAGTTATTGCTTTGCTCATATTCAGCTTATATGCCTTGCTATTGTTTTTGATGAACAATGAGGGGATATACTTTTCATGGAATGAGATATATTCATAACCATAATTGGTATCATCATTAATCTCAGTTCTTGTTCCGGCAGTGAAGCCATCAACACTCAAACTAAAGTTAATACTTGTTATCTCATTTTCAATATCATAAGAACCACCAAGTTTGAGACCTTCTGCTAATCTGAAATTAGCACCAAGAGTAGGAGATGTTATACCTCTATCTTCATCAGCTAAAGGGTCATCACGATTCAAATCATAATAACCAATGTCAGCATACATCTCAATCTTATCATAGAGTTTACTCTTCAAGAATGGACGAATACCTAACCCAAATCTGTAGTCAGGATCTAAGTAATCATCATTTACTGCATCATAAATGAAATCAGCAGTAGCGCCAAGTGAGAAGAAAGGATGTGGACGCATAATTGTTCCAAGCTTGAAATTACCATCTTCAAAATCACTATTTCCCCAGTTCCAATTTCCACCAAGGTAGATGTTCTTTAATAGTTTACTATCACCAAGGTTAGTTCCCCAATAAATAGCATGTTTGTAATTTTCATCTTCAGTTACATCGATTGAGTAACCTAATCCTTCAAGGTTAAAGATTACTGAATAGTTATCTTCCCAGTTTGCTTCATTTCTGTGCCACAGAGTACTAAGTACTACTCCATTTGTAAACCCATTAGCTGCGGGATTATCTAGCATCCCAACATTATCATCCGGAATTGCAACTGAACTGTTGTTATAAATTCTTCCCTGTGCAGTTAATCCGCCTATTAGGATTAACAACAAGAAGATTGGTATCATTTTTTTCATACATAGCCTCCTAAGCTTCTATTGTTTTATGTTTGTATATTATAGTTGATAATACGAATAATCCTACACTAATCAGCATAATCCAAAGCTGTTCTAAATGGAAGAAATTGGATACTGGAATTGGAGTCAAGAGTTGAATATCCTTTGCATTCTCAATCGATGTTTGAATCATTGAACTTGGTTGTAACAGCTTCGCGATTGTCCCTGTCAAGTAACTGAATATTGGTAAGAATTTAATGCCAAACGCTTTCAGTAGCAATTCAACAAACCCTGTTATCAGTAAGATAAAGGCACCTTTCATCAGAGCCATCTTTGTAAACACAGCGGATAAGAGGAATCCAATTGAACCGAAAAGGAATGCAGCAAAGATAGTACTGATAAATCCAGCTATCATACCCTGGAATAGCATTGTCCAAACCATTCCATTGTCCACAAAAACTGTGGAGAGCATTATTGCTGCTGAAACGTAATTAACTAAAGCAACTCCCATTGCAGCTATAAATGCACCTACGATACTGTTTAGATACTTTGCTCCAGAACGACTCCAGATAGAGATTGGTAGTGAACGATAAAATAGCTCGTATCCCATTCTTATTTCATAGTTGAGAACTGTTCCCGATCTAATCATCCCAACCAATACTCCGTAGATTGTAACTGACATTGCGGTCATTATGTAACCCATTATCATTATTACAATTCCACTGAGTTCACTATCAATAGATACATTTATTTCTTTGAAGAGCTCATGAACTCCTTCAGTAAGTGTTCCATTAGCGGGAATAAGCTTCGATGCTACCAATATTAGAATGATCAATGCAAGAGCAAGATTGATTCCTTGGATAATGAATGGTATTGCGAATGCCATTTTGTTTGCTTTGAACTCGTGTTTTAAGAACATAAAGAATTTAGTCACTTGTACCTCCTACCATAGCCAAGAAAAGGTCTGAGATTCTTGGGTTTGTGTAAGTATAAAGCATATCCCCAAGGTCTATTTCACCTTTCACGATTGCTGTAATATTACCTAAGCCTTCGAACATAGACAATGGTTTAAGCGCTTGAACAGCCTCTTTGTGAGTCTGGGGAACTGTTATCTGTCTGTATATTGTATTTATATTTTCGATTGAATCATAGAGGATAATCTTGCCTTCGTCAATAAAGATGATGTCCTGCAAGATATTCTCAACTTCTTCCACTTGATGAGTAGAGATGATAATGGTTCTTTTTTCATTATAGAATTCACCTAAAATAGAATTAAAGAACTCTTTTCTAAACTGAATATCCAATCCTAATGTTGGTTCATCTAAAAGCAGAAGCTCTACATCAAGACAGAGAGTGAGTAAGAGATAAAGCTTCGTTTTCATTCCCTTAGAGAGTGATGATACCTTATTCTTTAGCGGTAAGTTGCTCTTTGCAAACAGCTTATCAAATCTCTCTTCATTCCAGGATGGATTGATAGTCTTCACCAATTCAATTGCATCTTTTACTCTAATTCTCTTATCCAATGCTGAGACATCAGGGATAAATGCTATTTTCTCAAATATAGCAGTATCACTGTATTTTACTTTCTCACCATTTAGTAAGATATCTCCCTGATGATGCATCAATCCTAACATACACCTCATTAAAGTAGATTTACCTGCTCCATTTCTTCCGAACAAGCCAATGATGCGTCCTTGAGGAATCTCAAGGCTGACATTGTCCAAAGCACAAAGCTTTTTGTAATATTTAGTTACACCTTTTACTTCTAAAGTACTCATCTGGATTCCTCCTCTATTCTCTTTTTAAGTAACTCACAAATTTCATTAATTTCAATTCCTAGAAAGTTCACAATTTTTGCAAACTCACTCACATCCTTCTCGTAAAACTCGACCTTCCTCCGTTGGAGTAGATTCTCTCTTGCTTTTTCTGCTACAAAAAAGCCTAAGCCTCTTTTCTTATAAATGACTCCGTCATTCATCAACTCAGAGAAGGCACTGGCAACTGTTTGTGGATTTAACCGATATCCTTGAGCAAGATTTCTGATGGATGGTAATGTGTCATCAGTATGATATGTACCAGTGATTATACCTTCCTCCACCATCTTCTTCAACTGCAAGTATATTGGCATGTCATTGGTAAATTCCATGTATTGCCTCCTTATCTGGTGTTATAGTTGACCAACACACCATAATAGTCAAGGACTTTTTATTCTCATTGCTGTGTTATGGATGTTTAAAAGTTTATGAGAAGTAATATTAATGAGGTTTTACAGATGTATATTTTCTGATATATTTATGTACTAATCATAATCCTATGGATAGAGTTTACTAGATGTAGGGTAATTATGTCAAAGTATTGATTCATCTTTCATAAGAAATGGAGATTTAAAGTTTAGTTATTCTTTTTCCACACCCTTTTCACATGCTAATTCATTTAGTAGTTTTTACACTGAACAAGTCTATCAATTATCTCAGTATTTTGCTCTTGTACTTTCATTGGCTCTTCAATAATTCTAACTCGACTCTTACTACTCTCTTACTCCTCCCAATCCTTACCCAGAAGGGTAAGGAAGTAGTTAGAAATGAGTAAGAGACTGGTGAGTTTCAAGTACTTATTATTGAAGGGAGATTAAATGGGAATAGGAAAGCTGGACTGATACTGAAGTTGGATTGTCATCATGCATGAATGGAAAGATGAGGTATCTCTACATCGGATATAAATCTTAAAGTGTTTATGTTCCTGCTGTCTATTATAGCGTGATATAAAATAGAAGCATATCTTCATCAGGGAAATCCTGATAAGCATTTGCTTTAACGAAACGCAACTCTGCTCCTTGCTTTAGATAAAACTTAACTGCACCTACATTGTTATTCTGTGTTTCAATCTTCAACTCATTACAATGATGATTCCTTGCCCAATGCTTGGCTATATCAAATAAGGACTTTCCTACTCCCTGTCCCCTATATTCAGGAGAAACCCTTAAGTCCCACAAAACCGCAAGTTCTTTACTACCATCAAGCATATTAACACCGTTTGTGTTATAAGCGATTAGAGCAGAACCTATCTTCTTACCCTCATCTTCGGCAAAGATAAGCCCCCAATTGCTCATATCAAACTCTGACGCCCAATCCAGAGGATGATTCTCAGAAACTGAGTCATAGTCCTTAACAAAGGAAGAAGAGAATAGCAGCTCTTCGAACTCAAATTTACTCCCAACTTGAGTAAACTCTAAAATAAAATTAACCTCAAAGGCAATCGAGATATCACTGACAAACTTCAATTCAGTTATTGGTCTTTCTATTATAATCATAATTGATTGATTATCTACATCTTCGATTGTAAAGCTATTTATCTAACTCAATGAATTATGTAACCGAAATCAGTTCCACAGTGCAATTTATGCAGAGTTTGCTCGTTGGAGAGTTTTCTCTTAAGTGAAAACAAAATTAAATATGGTGTAATTATTGAAGAAATTGCAAATTTATTCCTCAAACAATTCTTTATTGACAGCAATATCGGCACTTACAGAGTGACATAAGCTATTTAGTGACCTTAGAAGTGAGTTTTACTATCAATCATAATCCCCACTTAAGAAAGTTACTAATTACGAATATTTTATTATGCAGATTTGGAGTTTGAAATGGAACAAAATGTTAAGCAGGTAACTGCACTGAAGAAAGAGAAGTTAAAAAAGATTAATGCGTTAGGAATAAACCCCTATCCAACCAACTGTCAGCGTACACATGAAATTGTTGAGTTAATCAACAATGAAGAGAAGTATCTTGCTGATAAACAATTTGTTCAGATTACAGGTAGATTGACTGCTATGCGTAGACAAGGCAAGATTGGCTTTGCTGTACTCACTGATTCAACTGCTAAAATCCAGATATTCGTAAAGAAAGATGGTGTAGGTGAAGAGAACTACGAAGTGTTTAAGCTTTGTGACTTAGGTGATTTTGCTCAGATTGACGGGATATGCTTTATGACTGAAAGAGGTCAATACTCTGTATTAGCACAGAAAGTTACTATCCTTGGAAAGGGCATTCGGCCTATTCCTGTTGTGAAAGAGAAAGAAGTTGATGGTCAGAAAGTACGCTATGATGAGTTCACCGATATTGAACTTCGCTATAGAAAGAGATATCTTGATTTGCTCCTAAATCCGGAGAATAAAGCGACTTTTATCAAAAGGTCGGAGATAATTACCTTTACTCGTAACTATCTCAATGACCAGGGCTTTATCGAGGTTGAGACACCAACCTTGCAACCATTGTATGGTGGAGCTAACGCGCGTCCATTTATGACTCATCATAATACATTAGGAACTGACCTCTATCTCCGAATTGCAACAGAGCTTTATCTGAAGAGATTAATCGTTGGTGGATTCGAAAAGGTTTATGAAATTGGAAAGAACTTCAGAAATGAAGGTATGGATAGAACTCATAATCCAGAATTTACTTCGATAGAGCTTTATCAAGCCTATTCAGACTTGGATGGAATGATGCACCTTACTGAGGAACTGTTTAGTCAGGCATCATTACTTGTTAATGGTACAACAACTATCCCATTTGGTGACCATGAGATTGAATTGAAAACACCTTGGCGTCGTGCAACCATGCTTGAACTGATTCAAGAACATACAGGTGAAGATTTCAGTGACTTTGATTTTGAGAGACTATCAGCTTACTGTACAAAAAACCATATAGAGATACCTAACGGAGCAGGAGCAGGAAAGCTTGTTGCTCAGATTTTTGAACGCTTTGTTGAAGATAAACTCATCCAACCTACCTTTGTTACTGACCATCCAAAAGAGATTTCACCTCTTGCAAAAGGGAAACCGGGTCATCCTGAGCTAACTGAAAGATTTGAAATCTTCATTGCAACTAATGAATATGCAAATGCATTTACTGAGTTGAATGACCCAATCGATCAAAGAGAACGCTTAGAAGCACAGGCAAAACTTAAAGAGCTTGGTGATCAGGAAGCAAACATGGTTGATGAAGACTTCTTAGAGGCAATGGAATATGGAATGCCCCCAACAGGTGGTCTCGGAATTGGTATTGATAGAATGATAATGCTATTGACCAACAACACTTCAATTAAGGAAGTTATCCTCTTCCCTACCATGAAACCTGAATAAAAACTACTAAATAAATAATAGGGCAAGATGAAATAATTCTTGCCCTTTCTTATTTATGGGCGATATTATAGCCATATTAAATAGGAGGTTTTATGTTAAAGAAATTAATTATGTTATCAGTTTTACTTACAGTCACATTTGCACTCTTAGGTACAACACCATGGATTGTAAAGGGTGACTTCAGTCTTTTAATCAACCAAAGCTACTACAGTGACAACTGGACAGGGGACGAAGAAAGTGCCATTGATTGGGTAGAGAAACAAGCTATTGG
>JAVCCX010000285.1 GCA_030765245.1 Candidatus Zophobacter franzmannii
ATCTCCTCAGCTTGTTCTTTTGCTTCGATTAGCTCATTCGTAATTCTCTTTCTTTCTGAGACATCGCGCATAATGCCAAAAATATGAGGATTCTGTTCTTTAGAATCTCTAAGAATTTGGGCCGAAAACGGCACAACTAACTAATGATCCATCTTTATCTGTTAGTTCTATCTCAAAATCAGTAACCTTTTTACCCAGGACTAATTGGGTCATCAAATCTCTCGAGCAGATTTATTTGCATATGCATCTAATATGTCTGTACCAATAATTTCATCTCTTGCATAACCTAATATATGTGAGATGGATGGACTGACTTCTACAATTCTGCCATCGAGGTCAGTTTCAAAATATACTTCCTGGATATTTTCAAATATCGTCTTATATTTATGCTCACTTTCGCGTAATTCTTCTTCTTCCTGTTTAAGGTCTGTGATATCGTGAATAATGCATATCACACCGGATATATTGTCTGTAATATCAATAAGGGGAAGGTATTGAGCCTTTGCCCATCCTATTTCCTCTGTGGTTATATTTTTATAGGTAAAGTCTCCGGAGTATCGAAACTCTCCCTTTTTTGCTTTATTGTAATCATCAAGCTCTGAACCTCTTCCAAGTTCCTGTAAAAGTTGTAAAATATTTACCTTCGCATCTGCGCGAATATTCTTTACATAAATTAGCTCCATCCTGGGATTCAAGAAGACTACTTCATCTTTCATATTAGTAACCATGATACCATCATGAGTGCTACTCAGAATCTGTTTATAAAACTGATGCGTCTCAAATATCTCCGCTTGGGATTGCTTTAATGTTGTAATATCTTCAACTGTTTCAAGGATTAATTTAGGGTGTTCTTGTTCATCTCTTGTGAACACAACATATCTGGAGTGAAACCAGGTCCAATCTCCGTTATTGTTTTTAACTCTGTATTCACATTCAACGGTTTCCTTGACACTTAAAGTAGTTAGTCTCTTTTGCTTGTCCTTGTAATCCTTAGCATCTTCAGGATGAAGTAAATCAATAAGAGCTTTCTTTTCAAATTCCTTTATCGCGTTATACTCATAACCTAATAAAAGGCCTATGTCTCTATTAGCGTATGTGACAGTATTAGTACTAATGTCATAAATAAAAAGAAATAATGGCACAGTCTCAGCAATCTGTTGAATTAGCAATAGGTTTTCTTCATTCGCTTTAGTAACTGCAACTTTCTCTGCTAAAGATTTCTTTTTTTCCAAAGCACTAATGGCGGAGGCCCCTAAGCGTTTATTGTGTTCCTTGATAACATAATCCCAAGCTCCGGCTTTCATACAATCAACAGCAGTGTCTTCATTCATCGAACCTGTAAGCATAACGAAAGGAGTTAATGGTTTATATTTGAGGCAGAGTTTTAGTGCAGTTAGCCCATCGAAGGTTGGTAAATTATAATCTGACATTACTAAATCCGGGTCAAAGCTTTCTAAGGCTTCAAGGAAATCCTCTTGTTTATCAACGACTACAAACTTACAATCCTTAAAATGCTTCCTAAGTTCCCTTTGAGCAAGTTCAACATCAGTCGGTAAGTCTTCAACGATAAGTATTTTGATTGGTTCGTTCATTTTAAGCCTTTTGTTGATGCTGATTTATTCGGAGCCAGTAAGTACCAACTTCTTTAATGGTTGCAACGAATTCGCTGAAGTCAACCGGTTTAGCAATGAAACTGTTTACGCCAAGCTCATATGCTGTTTCTATATCACTGTCTTCCATTGATGATGTAACAATCACAACCGGGATTCTTTCGTATGATTTATTTGCTCGAATTTCTTCAAGGACTTCAAGTCCATTCATTTGGGGAAGTTTTAGATCAAGGAATATCACTTTAGGTTTATAAACGAAACCTTCATTTTTATTCTTTCTGTTGATAAAATCCAATGCTTCAGCACCATCCTCAATTAAAAGAAGCTTCTCAGTTATCTTCTCTTTCATCAATACTCCTATTTATAGTGAATAACTTATCAGACCGTGGCATATTCAAACTTAGATATTATAAACAGAAACCTGCTGTTTAAACTGTCAAGATAAATTTTGCTGAACCTTGATAGAGTTAATAATTGATTTCAACCCCCAAAACTCTAATCCAACAATTGGGATCATTAAATACAGTTGACATAATCAATCTTGTGAAAATCATAGGTAGGTGTGGTTATAATAAAAGGGAATCCGGTTAAAGACCGGAGCGGTCTCCGCCACTGTAAGTAGTAGCAGTTAAATCTGTAAGGAATGTTGTCACTGGACTATTAGAGTCTGGGAAGGCATACATAAACTCCACTACAAGCCAGGAAACCTGCCAGACAAAGATTCATGATGACTTTTCGGAGCAAAAAGTCGCGGAAACTCTGGTAAAAAACCAATTTTTCGTCCAAACTCCGAAGTCATCCTTCGGGGAAAAGGATGCTACAGAATCACCTTTCCTCGCATTAACTAATAGGAAGTATTATGCTTAATATTCAAGGTTTATGTGCGGGTTATCAGACTGGAGAAATACTCCACAATCTCTCATTCTCAGGTGTTAAGGGTGAATTCATTGCTCTACTTGGTCCTAATGGCGCAGGTAAGTCAACTCTTTTAAAGGCTATCGTAGGATTCATCAAAAGATCATCAGGGACCATTACAATTGCTGATAAGAGCATTGATCAATTCACCAGAAAAGAACTTGCAAGTCAATTAGCCTTTATACCCCAGGATTCCTTTCACCAGTTCGACTTTACAGTTGAAGAGCTGGTCTATATGGGAAGATTTCCATATCTGAATTTCATCCAGAAGTATTCAGTAGAAGATAGAGATATCGTAGAATCTATAATGAATAAACTAGGGCTTACTAAATTAAAAAATCGATATCTTAATGAGCTGAGTGGAGGGGAGAGACAACGAGTTTTCCTTGCTAGAGCACTTGCTCAAGATACTGAACTATTGCTTCTAGATGAAACCTTTAGCCATCTGGATATTAACCATCAGGTTGAACTTATGCAGCTCCTACACAATATTCACCAGGAAACCGGCAAACTAATTCTATTAGTGTCTCATAACATTAATCTAACCGCTAACTTTTGTGATAGAGTAGTCCTTATGAAAGAGGGGCAAATCAAAGCGGATGGCATCCCAAGTGAAACTATTACAGAAGAATTAATGAAAGAAGTTTATGGGATGGATTTCCTTATCAAACCCAATGAACTCACCAATAGACCTAATCTAATTTACCCCGGGATCTAATGAAAAGAGCAATCCTAACACTCAGTTTATTCAGTGTAATTCTCTTAATTCAAGCAATAACATATAAAGTTACAGATAAAAAGATGAAACCACTGAAGGGAACTATTATCCTTTGTCAAAATCAGGCATATTATACTGATAGAGAAGGAAAGGCTGATTTTAGTCCAACATCTGATTCTCTTACGGTTATCCATCCCGGATATTTAACCGCAAAGGTTCCAACCAATACTGCCACGATAGTATTAAAGAAAGCATCATATTCTCTACCGGGTATAAAGGTAACAACTCAATTGGAGTCTCCTAGTTTCAAATTCGGTGATTCAGAAAGAATAGTTATTGATAGGACTGCTAAAATCTATGACAATTCAGTAGATATCTTCAGCAATCGGACAGATATCAAGATAAGTAATTCGGATCTGAAAGGTGAAGCTCAAACCGTATCTCTTCTTGGACATAGTTCCAGGCATACAGCGATTATCGTAGATGGTGTAACAATGAATCCTGCCGGCGGGAGCTTTGATATCTCATCGATACCGGTTGAGATGATTGATTCGATTGAGATTGTAAAAAACAATGCATCAGTAAGTGTTGGTTCCGGAGCTTTAGCAGGAGCTATTATTATCACAACTAAGCAGAAAGATATGTTAAAGAATCTCTCTGTCTGGAGTAAACTAGATTTTGGTTCATTTGGTTTTAATCGAGAAACTATGGGAATCGAGAGCAAATACAAACGGTTAAAATCACAACTTGTCATTTCACGCTTACAAAGTGATAATGATTATAAATATAAGACTCGATCTTATACAAACCAACCCTCAGAAACAGCATATCGCAAGAATAATAGCAAAGAAATCTATGATATAAACTTAAAACTGGAACTCCCTCTCAAAATTGTGCAAACAGTTTACTCATTTATGTATCAGAGTTTTGAAAAACAGTTGCCGGGTGGTTATAATTTTGAAATACATTATGATAAAGCTCTTCAGACTGGATACCTTAACAGACACAATCTTAAATTCGATATCGAAGGTGGGTTTAGTTTTACGAACTATTGGCATAAGAGCTACTCTGATTATGATAATACTAACTCTTCAACACTATCTTCTCTTCTTAAAACCCATAATAGAAATGAAATAACCAAATATGGGTCCAATCTACTTTGGAACAGAAAGAATGATTTCTCTGAATTAGTGCTTAAGGCAGAATACGGGAATGAACAGTATTCTTCGGATGATCTTGAAATAGAATCAAACTCGATATCACCTAAAGAGAGTAGTTATACGGCGGGTTCAATTGCAGGTGGGTTAAAACCTAAGTTAGGTAATCTTGTGTTTGAACTGAACGCTTCCGGTCGATATGATGATTATAAACTCTTTGATGAGTTTTTGTCCTATCGCTTCTATTCAGGAGTCGTGTACGAATCACTTATCAATCTCAAACTCGGTGCAAGCTACGGAACAGGTTTCACCGTCCCATCACTAGAGAGCATGTATTGGAAGGGACTACCTTCTGCAATAGGCAATGAAAACTTACAGGCAGAAGAATCACAAGGCTGGCAACTACTCACTGAACTTGATTACAATGAACAAGTCATTTTAAAATACAGTTACAACAGAAACAAGATTGAGGACATGATCTTTTGGTTACGCAGCTCTTTAGCCGGAGGAGTATGGAAGCCCGAGAATCTTGGTAAATCCCAACTCACAAACCATGAACTGGGTCTCGAATTGCTACCCATTGAAAAGCTCAAGATAAAGACCAACTGCACTTTCACGGATGCAATTGATAAAAGTAACGGAGCTTTGGATGCATTTTACAACAAACACATAATCTATATCCCTGAATACCAGGTTATGAGCTCAATTGAGTATGATTTTATGAGTTATATCTTCTCGGTCAATTATAGCCTCACCGGTCGACAATGGACTACAAGGGACAATCTCATAGATCCGTTAGAGCCTTATGGTCTGCTCGATGCTGGTGTGAATAGAATATTCGCTCACAATCGATATGAACATAGAGTTTCAGCAAAAGTAAACAACATTTTGAATGAACAGTATGAAATCATAAAGTATATCCCTCAACCGGGAATCAACTGGTCAATTAGCTATCAGATAAAAGTAAATATATAGGAGCCGTAATGAAAAGAGTTTTAGTTTTTATTGTATTAATGGTCGTTCTCAGCCTGAATTCAGCTGAGGTCTTTATTGTAAATTCAAGTAGTGAGACACTATCCAAGGTCGATACTGAAACGGGATTGGTTGTAAATAACTTTGCAACCCTTGGTCTATATGCCAACAGAATAGTAGTAAATGAAGACTACGGATACGCTGTGAACTCCGGTGATAATACAGTTCAGAAAATCGAATTAAACAGTGGAGTTACTACCGATACAATCGTACTGGAAGCTGGCTGCAATCCTTATGACATTACCTTTGATGAGAACTTCAATGCTTACAATTATGCATTTGTCAGTGGCTTATTAACCAATAAAGTATATAAGATTAACTTGGACGATAACACAGTTGTTGGTGAGCTTATGGTCGGAGCAGGACCGGCAGGGATGACAGTTTCAAACGGCAAACTTTATGTTGCCTGCTCAGGTTCTTATCCTGATTACACTGATGCTTCAGTTGTTGTTATCGAGGCTACTTCTTTTGAATTAGAGATAACAATTCCTGTATCAGCGAATGCTCAGTATGTAACAGCCATAAATGGGATGATACATGTAGTCTGTTCTTCTGCCTGGGGATCAAATACGGGTGAAATCAACATCCTTGACCCGGATACAAACACTATCACACATACTGTATCACTTGGGGGTTACTTAGGACCAATCTGGAATTCATCAAACGGCAAAGCCTATGTTGCGGATGGGAATAATGCCGGACTCTATGCTTATGATCCTGCCGATTACTCAGCAATCTACACATTTAACAATAGCTTTTCTACTGCTGGTTCACTCGTTTCCGGTACAGACAGCGAACTCTTTATCGTTGATTCAGTGTGGGGAAGTAATGGGGTTATGAAAGTGTTCAATTTGAACGAGGAATTTCAAGTAGAATACACTTTGGGCTTAGCACCCACAGATATCAAAGTTAGACCAAGTTCAACTTCGAATGAAGATGTTGTTAATCCTAATCTCAAGGTTGATGTTTATCCTAATCCATTTACTAATAAATTGACTGTAAGTTCTAAGAGTAAAGGTAGCGTTGATTTTGCATGTTATGATATCAGAGGCAGAAAAGTTCTTGTAAGCAAGGCAACCAATTCAAAGAACACAATTAATACTAATTCACTGCCAAGTGGAGTCTATTTCTATAAGGTAAGTGAAAATGGGAATCAGATTTCAACCGGGAAACTGCTGAAAATTAAGTAAATAGAAGCATTTTTATTCAAGCCAATCATCTTCATTGATAGTTCAATGTAGGGGTTGGCTTTTTGCATGCTTAAAGCACCGCTGTTAAAGACGAGTGATTCTATCATTGGTGAGTTATACACAACTTGTGGATAACTCGTTGCTTTGAACGGGAGGCTAACGGGTGGGTAACGGGTAGCTAACGCGTGGGTAACACGTCTTTACCAAGCCTCATGTTGATGTGTAATTGTGGATACCTAATTATTTAGTGCTGATAAATTACCCTTTAAAGTATCCAATCTAAAGATATTAAGGGAATTCTCCTGTGCCGATGGGATGCAATATCTATTTTCCTTCATTGGTATTCCCCGTTTTTTCATGGGTTTGGATTTAAAAAAATGGAGTATTTTTTTCGTACTGCGACTCTCTTGAGTTGCTGTGCAAGCTGAGCTTGCATCTCTTCAATCATTGGATAAGACTACCAATTGGACAGCTCTTTGTCGATGTACAACGACCTTGTAGGTCGTTAAGGTATAAAACAACGGGACAGCATGACGCAGTCCCGTTTATAATTTTCCCACCTCAGAGAAAATTGCATATATGCCACACAAGCAGTAACTTGTGAAAAAGTCTAACACTCTTTCAATAAGAAAGTAGCAACGCGAATCGACATCCAATGTCGATGTACAACGACCTTGCAGGTCGTTAGTTTCGCCTTTCAGGCTCGCGAAATACTGCTATTAGTATTCTTTTAAAAGATTTGTAGCAACTATCTGTCTCTTCAAAGACAGTTGCTTTCACTAGCTAATAATCTTATCATCAGAGAGAGTAGTTGCTCGCCTTTCAGGCTCGCGAAGTATTGCTATTAATATTCTTTTAAGAGATTTGTAGCAACAATCTGTCTCTGGATTTGGTTAGTCCCCTCATAAATCTGAAGGATTTTAGCATCACGCATCATTTTCTCAACCGGATACTCTTTCATATAGCCATAGCCACCGAGAACCTGAACAGCGTCAGTTGTAACTTTCATCGCAACATCAGAAGCAAAATACTTACACATTGCTGATTCTTTGCTATACTTTTTACAACCTGCATCAACCATACGAGCTGTTTGATAAACAAGAGCACGGGCAGCTTCAGTCTGAGTAGCCATATCAGCAAGCATGAATTGGATCCCCTGGAAAGAGGAGATAGGCTTACCAAACTGATGGCGTTCTTTAGAATATTTAGCAGCAATGTCAAGAGCACCTTGTGCAAGTCCAACTGCTTGAGAAGCAACCATAGGTCTTGACTTATCGAATACTTTCATTGCTGTGATGAAGCCAGTACCCTTACGGCCGATAAGGTTTTCTTTTGGGATTAAGCAATCTTCAAAAATAAGTTCACGAGTAGATGAGGCACGGATACCCATCTTGTCTTCTTTCTTACCGAAAGTGAAGCCGGGAGTGTCCTTCTCAACGATGAAACATGAGCAACCACGAGCACCTTTATTTCTGTCTGTCATTGCAAAAACTGTATAAATCTCAGCATCGCCACCATTAGTTATCCACTGCTTAGTACCATTGAGGATGAACCCCTCATCAGTCTCTACAGCAGTTGTCTCAATAGCTCCGGCATCAGAACCCGCATTAGCTTCGGTTAAAGCAAAAGCACAAAGTCTTTCACCCGATGCAATCTGTGGAAGATACTTCTGTTTCTGCTCTTCATTGCCACCAAGGAGGATTGGATACATACCAAGTCCTGTAGCACCATAAGCAAGAGCAATACCAGTATCTACTTTAGAAAGCTCTTCAGTAATGATTACTAAATCTAAAACTTTTCCACTGATTCCGTCATACTCTTCCGGAACCAATACAGCAAAGAGATCAGATTGAGCCAGTATCTTAACGATATCCCAAGGGAAAATACCCTCTTCGTCATACTTTGCAGACAACGGGGCTATCTTTTCTACTGCTATCTTACGAGCTATTTCCTTCATTTCAAGTTGGTCTTCGGTTAAGAAGTAATCCATACTTTACCTCCTGAATATATTATATAAATTTAATTTCTTTAATCTTATATAAACCCTCTGAAAACAATAATCTGGTCAAGGTTTTTTTAAGTGCGACCATTGCTCCCCTATGTAAGTGCTTATGGGTCAACAATCTGAATGTGCTTCAGTGCTGTAGATAGAATTCAAGAAAAAACACTTAACATTTGTTCGCTTTCAGGTAAATGTTGCTTATCTTAATTATAAAAATAGTAATGGAGAGCGGATGCCTGAACTGCCTGAAGTGGAGACAGTTGTTAAAGGTCTAAAAGACAAGATAATAGGGAAGCAAATAGAATCTGTAA
>JAVCCX010000401.1 GCA_030765245.1 Candidatus Zophobacter franzmannii
AATGACTTCTATATCGGCAGGTATGAGGTTACACAGAAGGAATGGCAGGCAGTTATGGGTAAGAACCCTTCCAAATTCAAGGGTGACAATAATCCTGTTGAGAAAATTAGTTGGTATGATGCGGTTAAATATTGCAATAAGTTGAGTGAGAAAGAGGGATTAACGAAATGCTACAGTGGTTCGGGTAAAAAAATACAATGCAATTTCAATGCTAATGGTTATCGAATGCCGACCGAGGCGGAATGGAAATACGCTGCACAAGGTGGTAGTCAATCAAATGGATATACTTATAGCGGAAGCGATATAATCGGAGATGTTGGATGGTATATTGCTAATTCTGGCAAGAAAACTCATTCTGTTGGACAGAAAGAACCCAATGAGCTTGGAATCTATGATATGAGTGGTAATGTATATGAGTGGTGTCAGGATAGGCATGGGGACTTTACAAGTGGTGGATGGGCAGCCAGTAACTCATACCCTTTGATACTTGGTGGAAGTTGGGAAGACAGTGTTTCTCTCTGTGATGTCGGCGATTTTAAAATTGTTAAACCTAACTTTAGGGACTTTAGCCAGGGGTTACGTATAGTCAGGGCATTGATGAATGAAAAAGAAGAATATAAACTATCAATTTTTCCCAAAGAGTTATATGGAGATTGGTTTAGTGATATTAATAATGTATGGAGTTATAACATAGTAAAAAACAACAACGAAGTTACAATCAGGACAGGAAATAAATTCTATAAAGTAATTGAGACAAGCCAAAATGATACTGGTTATAGAGTGATTGCAATTCTTGATGGGAGAAATTACACTTTCTTTTTTACAAATGTTAGTAGTAAAAAGATGGGAGTGATTAAAACAGGTAAAGACATATGTTTGCCAAACGGAGTGTTCAATGGGCTTCACAAAAAATAGCTATAGTATCAATACTATAATAGTTTGTCTATTTTTCATTTGTATTGAAGGTCTGCTTACAGCAGAGAGCAATGCCGAGATTAAGAGCAGAATTGGACTGATAAAGTCTCAACCGAAGACTTATTACTTCGGTTATGCAGAAGGGAAGCAGCGGAAAGAGACTGATCAGGAAGCCTTGGAATCCTTGATGAGTTCCATATATATTGTCGTTTCTTCTGAAATAAAGTCCAGTTCCGTTAACGAAAGTGACACTCTGAGGAAAGTTCTCCAGACTTACACCCACGGACGCTTGCCTGATGTTCTGATGCTATCTTACAAAGTGGGTCCGATCTTCCATATTCTCCGTTTTATTGAAAAGAGTAATTATCAGAAGATATTTAAGAGTAAACGAACCGAGGTGGAGGGATTTCTCAGAGAAGCAGAAGAGAACCTTGCGACCAATCAATTCGGGAAGGTATTCCGAAACTACTATCGGGCTGCCATCTCCTTAGAAGCATTGCCGGAAAACAACATTCTCTATCATGGCAAGACTTATAGACCTAAGATAATCTTCAACCTGATCCGTGATATTGCCAAAGATATTAAGATTAAGGTTGAAACGAATGAATATAAGGACGAGACTCGTTATATAGTTCTGAATTTCAGTTATAAGAACAAACCAGTCCAGGATTTGAACCTTTTCTATTACGATAATCACGGATACATTCCCCAAAAAACAAATACCAATCTGGTTGAGCTACAGCTCTACGGTAAAGAATATAAGAAGATGAACAATCTCACTCTGAAGATAGATTTGAAAGAAGACCTCTACAGCTGTTATTCCGATGAAACTGATGCTCTGAGCAAACTATTCAAGCATGAAAAGCTGGAGGATTATCGTGAGATTCCTCTTAAGAAGGAGATACGCATACCCAAACCTAAGAATGGAAAGAGTGGTAATGTAACCTTTGAGAACAGTGCAGATTGCCCGGTTCTAAACGAATTTACTCAAAATGTGAATAAGCTCTTCATGATGCTGAATAACGAGTATCTTGACGATGAATCCATCTTCACGGATGCATCGATAATCAAGCGGATGAATCAGGTGATAAGCTGTAACCACACTAAACTGCTATCCTATCCTCAGACAGCTCGCATAAATAAAACCAATACAGGTTGGGAAGCCCGTCAACTCGGAGTCTCTGTCAGCTGTGAAGGTTTCCCTTCTCGGAATGAGACGGTCGTGATTGATTTCGATAATACCGGTAAGATTTATAACTTCTGTTACACTATCAACCCGGCTCTCCATAACCTCTTTCAGGAAGAGGGAATAGCTGCCGGGAACTGGAGTTACAGGCAGATTGCCATTAAGTTCTTAGAGAATTACAAGACTTCCTACAACACAAAGAACATTGAGGATATCGAAACTCTATACTCTGAAGATGCCATCATTATTACTGGTAAAGTAGCTAAGCGAACTAAGCCACCTGAAGTAATTCAAACGGATTTCTCTGATGATGAGATTATCTACTTTAAAAGAACCAAGCAGGAGCATATTACCCATCAGAGGGAGATTTTTAAGAAGAACCGTTTTGTCTGGTTGCAGTTCGATACCTTCAACATTCAGTCAGCTCCCTTAGACAAGGTTTACGGTGTTACAATGAAGCAAAACTATTATTCCTCCACCTATAAAGATGAAGGTTACCTCTTTCTGTTAATAGACTTCCGTGGAGATCTACCCTTAATCCATGTCAGGAATTGGCAACCGGGGGAATGGGACTTAGCAAAGCAGATGAAACTGGAGAACTTCAGGTTTTATTAATAGCGGATGGGAATACGGGTAAAGAATAGTTCTGTGTTAACAGTTAACACCACCTCGGCTCACTTGATAAAAAGTCAGCTGAATCAATAATAAACTAATCAAATAGGAAATTTATAAAGGTCCGGAAGGTCCCTTTTTTACTATGAAAATATACGGAAAACAAATTCGGACTGTAGATTTCAAGAACAATAAGCTCGAGTTAATCGACCAGAATAAACTTCCATTTGAAGTAGATATTCTAAAACTTGATAAGCTCAGCGATGTTGTACATGCGATTAAAGTAATGCAAGTCAGAGGTGCTCCCGCAATAGGTGCAACAGGCTCATTCGGGCTTGTTATTGCTCTTCAGGAATTGGATAAAAATAACTGGATTCAAGGACTAAACAATGCCTATGAATCTCTTCTTGCTTCTCGTCCAACTGCCGTAGATTTAAAGAATTGCCTTGATGAAGCCATTAGTTCAATCACTGAAGTTACTGAATATGATAAAGCATTGGAAATCATTACAGAGACTGCGATAGAGATTGCTAACCGAAGTGCGGATTCTTGTCATAAGATCGGTGAATACGGTGCTCAGTTGATAAATGATGGAGACTCCATTCTCACGCATTGTAATGCCGGAGCATTAGCTACGGTTGATTTCGGCACTGCTTTAGCACCAATGAGAATAGCATTTGAGCAAGGTACGAAGTTCTCTGTATTTGTCGATGAAACAAGACCTCGACTCCAAGGTTCACGCCTAACTGCATTTGAATTACACCAGGAAGGTATTCCTTATAAGCTAATTGTGGATAATGCTGCAGGGCACTATATGCAACAGGGTAAAATCTCTATGGTTATAACCGGTGCAGATAGAATTGCCCTAAATGGAGATGTTGCGAATAAAATTGGTACCTATACAAAAGCTGTATTAGCCAAAGAACATGGTATCCCATTTTATATCGCAGCTCCAGCTACAACTTTTGATTTAGAGACCAAATCAGGTAAAGATATCCCAATCGAAGAGCGAGATGGTGACGAAATCTTAAAAGTTGGTAGCGTTTATGTAACACTTCCTGAAATTGAAACAGCTAACCCTGCATTTGATGTAACTCCAGCGAAGTATATAACCGGATATATTACTGAATATGGAGTTTTCAGCATTGATAGATTAAGTGAACTACAGGAAATATTAGCTAAAAGAAAAAGTAACTAGCTTAGTGGTTATCTAACCTCATCGCGTTTAAGAACAATAGAGATAGCCGTTGCAAGTTTATCCTTGTAAAGTGGCTTTGTTAAATAATAGTCCATTCCTACTGCCATACATCTTTCTTCATCTTACTGTTCAGCCTGTGCAGTGAGAGCAACTATCGGAGTGTAAATATTAAGGTCTTTTTCAAGCTCACGAATTTTCACTGTAGCCATAATACCGTCCATGACAGGCATTTGAAGATCCATAAAGATTAAATCATACTTGTCTTGTTGATACATTTCACAACCTTCAAGTCCATTTTTGGCCCATTTAATGTTGGATGCGTACTCGTTAAGATAACTCTTGGTTAACTTCATGTTAATTTTGTTATCTTCAACAATTAATATGTTTAGTGTAGACATAATACTACTCCAATTTTCATTACCGAAATCATTATAGGTTTCTCCCCGAAATTACTACTTTGTAAACAATGGATATTTGTTAAATATCTGTCAATTTATAATTGGAATAATTGCAAGATTTTTTAAATATTGCCAAAAAGTAACCTAAAGCAATTATTGAATAAAGAAAATACCTTGGAGTGATTATGAAAAAGAGCTTATTGTTTATTATCCTTCTAATTACATACTTAACCCTCACTGCGATATCAGATGAAACTCGTACCAGAATTCACAAATATTCCGGTAAAAATGCAATATCGCTACTTAACTATGTTGATGAATTATCCGGGGACTCTCAAAAATACTGTGACTTCCTGATGGACAATAGCTCGGATTCTGACTTAGCAGTGCTAACGCCGGAATATGTCGAAGAAACTATCACTTATGCAATGAAAACAAAAGAATTTGCCTTCGCAAAAGAGATTCCTGATGAGCTATTCATGCACTATGTGCTTCCTCCGAGAATGAGCCAAGAACCACTCGAACCGTGGAGAAAGGTTTTCTATGATGCAATCTACCCGAGAGTTAAGGATTGTAAAACTCTCAGAGAAGCTGTTCTTGAAGTTGATTTATGGTATAATGAAGGTTGCTACTTTAAACAAACAAGTGGCAGAGACCTTGCGCCCTTATCATGCATTAAATGGAATTGGGGGCGTTGTGAAGAGATGATGATTCTCTTTATGGCAGCTGCGAGAAGTATTGGTGTACCTGTTCGTTCAGTGTCAGCTCCTTATTGGAGTTTCACCGATAGTAATCATGCATGGGTAGAAGTATGGACAGATGATGGTTGGAAGATTACTGAAGAGGGATATCCTCTTGAATATGGGCAAACAAACTGGGTAGCTGATACAGCCATGAGAGCTCCTATTGTTACTTCCAGGTGCTTTGGAGATTATGACCATCCTCAGACAATTGATATTGTAGAACATACAACGAAACTTAACATCACTTCTAACTATGGTGAGACTTCTATTGCAAAGGTAAAAGTTGTAGATACCCTGAATCAACCTGTTGAGGGAGTGAATGTATTCTTCTATGCCACAACTTTTGGTGGTATTTTTGATTTCTTTTCCGATGAGACGAATAAGGTTGGAGAGGTTAGTGTTGAATTAGGTAGAACAACAGCCTGGGTTTCTGCCAGAAAAGATTCACTCTTTGGAACAGGTCTAATTAGTACTGTCAATGCACAAAACAATATAGAGCTTGTTTTAGATACTGACTACACTCTCGATGAATCGTTTGTGAATTATTTCCCACTTGCCGGTAATAAAGTTAGAAATTTCCAGAAAGACGAAGAAATGATAAAACGAATGCATGAGCGTCGTGAATTGGCTAATCTCCGAAGACAAAAGAGGTTCTTAGAAAATAAAAAGAGTGATCAATTCATAAATCACTTTAGACTTCCGAAACTTGATGAAGACCTTGATGACTATCAAGCTGAGAGAAGTAAATTCTTAGAGAACAGTAATGATATCTGTGACAATGCAAATGCGTTCCTTCACATATTCGACAAGATTTCTGAAACTGAGAATGCTGAAATGAAGAATGATGTTCTGACTTCAATCATCACTGCCTGGGATTCAAAAGACTTAGCTGAAATACCAGACACAACAGCAATTTTAAGCATTGTAGATGCTTATACCAAAAGAAAACTTGCTTTTGAAAATACAATCACCGACTCAATGTGGAAGAGTCATGTCTTAGTTCCATGTTTTGGAAGCAGACCATATCCTGAAAGTGGTTGGGAAGGTGAGTTATATGGCATGTTAGAACCAATACTCACAGAGGAAATTAGCTCAACTTATAAGAATGTAACTGAATGGTTAGACAAAGTTATCACCATTGATGATTCCACAACAATGAGTTATTACTCAGGTTCATTAAACCCTGTAGAGATTCTCAATAAAAGAAATATCAATACTTACCATAAAACACTACTGTTCGATGCTGTTTATCGTCTGGCTGGTGTTCCACTGTCCTGGAAGGGATTTATGGAATATTACGATGGAGCAGATTGGCAAAGAATTGTCATCTACACAGATGATGATGATGAAACACCATCAGAGCCTATCCCGGCTGAGATTAGATTATCACTCTTTCAAGATGGTGTTCAAATCAAAGCAGACCCGTTTAAAAACTTCCTACTCTCAAAACTTAGTGATGATGGCTCAGTAAACTACTGCTATTTTGACAGCAAACCTGAGGGTGATGATGTTATCATTAATTGGTTCAAGACAGATGAGGATACTCCATACTACCTTGTAAGTACAACCCGTAATGAGAATGGTGATGCTCATGTTCTGATAAAAAGTGTAACACCTGAGATTAACGAGTATGTACTGAATCTTGAGACACCTAAACCTCTCTTCGATTTAAGCTCATCATGGAGTAAAAAGACTAAGAAGAATATTACCAAGCTTTTCAAGAAGAACAAACTAAGTGGAGCTACTACCCTCCTCTTTGTTAGAGGAAATACGCCTACTGAACCACAAGAAAGAATGGTTGAACAGTTAGTGAATAAGAAGAACGATTACCTGAAGAAGGGTATTGAATTAGTGATTGCCACTGAATCCAGAACAAATACTGATTTAGAGTCATATAATACAGATAAGATTAACCTATTGGAAGTTAAGAAAGTCATAGCCGAAGGTTACCAACCTGCAGACTATCCATGCATCTTCCTGCTTGACGATGATGGTAAAATTGTCAGTTCAAGTAAGGGATATAACTTAAGCATTATCGGTTATTTACCAAGACTGATTAAATAGCGAATTTGGAGAGGGAGTGCTTATGTGCCCCCTCCTTATAATACTATGGGCAAACTATTACTAATCGACAACTTTGACTCCTTTACCTACAATCTTCTTCACCTGATTAAGATGGAGTATAATGGAGATGTAAAAGTTGTTAGAAACAATCAGCTAAATTCAATTGATATTGACTCCTTCAATGCCATTGTGATTTCACCCGGACCGGGTAATCCACAAACCACCCCTGATACTATGATGATTATTGATAAATGTTACGGCAATATTCCAATCTTAGGTGTTTGTCTTGGGATGCAGTGTCTAAACGAATTCAAGGGTGGGAAGACTGTAAAAGCACCCTATCCCATACATGGCAAGAAAAGCATTATATCAGTTACAAATAGTAACTCTATCCTCTTTAATGGAATCCCCACAACATTCGAGGTCGGGCGTTATCACTCGCTTCAATGTGTTATTATGAGTGATGACCTCAAGGTTACAGCGAGAAGCGAAGATGATATCCCGATGGCAATTGAGGATAAGAAGAATAAAGCCTTTGGTGTGCAGTTTCACCCTGAATCATTTCTCTCAGATTATGGTAGGATAATTCTAAAGAACTTCATTAATCAGGTATCAAATGCTGATTAAGTCATATCAAATTATTGAGCAAAAGTATCAGAAGGCTGAAGAGTGTTTTCAGCAATACTCCTCCTGCCAATATTCAATTCTGTTAACAGGCAAAGGTGAGAAAGATATAGTAAATTTCTCTCTCATCGGAGTTAACCCCATTGCTGTATTTTCACTAAGTCCACATGAGTCTTATAAACAAACAACAAATGTAAAACATAAGCTTAAGTTTACTCCTTGGGAAACATTGCAAAAGCTTATCGATACACTCTCTTTTGAAACTCTACCCTTTCCTGCCAGCAAGTGCGGAGTTTGTGGTTTCTTATCTTATGAATTAACCCATACTATAGAGAATTTACCCAAGACCACAGAATCACATTATAAACTTCCTGATGCTCTATATGTAATCTATGCCAAGTATTATTACTTTGATGAGATTAAGCACCAAATGTGGGGGATTTCACTGGAATATGATAGTTCACCCCTATCTTTACGCAAGCAGATTTACTCGAATCAACTTGAAGTTGGCAAGATTGAACCTGATTTCTCAAAGAATGCATATTGCATGAAAGTAGAAAAAGTTAGAGACTATATCTACAGTGGCGATGTCTATGAAGTCAATTTATCTCAGCAGTTTAGAGCAGAGTTTTCAGGTGAACCATATCAACTGTTCCGAAATCTATATGAGTGTAATTCCGCGCCTTTCTCAGCATTTATTGAACTTCCCAATTTATCTATTATCTCTCTATCACCTGAGCAATTTTTGAAAGTAGATGGGAATAGGGTTGAGACCAGACCTATCAAGGGTACAGCTCCTCGTTTTGAAGATAAAATAAAAGATTTGGAGTCGCGCAATAAATTGCTAAACTCTGAAAAGGACAAGGCTGAACTGCACATGATTGTTGACCTTCTGAGAAATGACATCTCTAAGTGTTGTGATGTTGGTTCAGTGGATGTTATTACTCCTCACAGATTGGAAAAGTACACAAATGTCTGGCATCTTGTTGCAATAATTAAAGGTACTCTGTCAAATGACAAAAGGTATTCAGACCTGATCAAAGGCTGTTTCCCCGGAGGCTCAATCACCGGTTGTCCTAAGGTCAGATCAATGGAGATTATTGACGAATTGGAAGTCTCAACCCGAAACCTCTATACGGGTTCAATATTTGTAATGAATAGTCAATTTATCCAGTCCAGCATTGTAATTAGAACAGGTATTGTTGCAACAGATATTGACACAAAAAAGCAAACTCTCTATTTTAACAGTGGTGGAGCAGTAACAATAGATTCTGACCCGGAAAGTGAATATGAGGAGATAATTCAAAAGGTCTCTCATTTCATCTCAACAGCAGGAAAGGAGTAGTAATGATTTGGTATATAAATGGATCATATATGGATAGCAAAAGAGCAACTATTGAGCTTGATAGTCCCGGTTCTCTCTATGGGTATGGTGTGTTTACTACCTTGCGAGTGCAAAATGGTGAACCTCTTTTCCTCTCGGAACATCTCAAACGCCTTGAGAAATCCTGTACTTATTTCAACATCCCCTTCAAAGACACAGAGTATCGAAAGATATTATCTGAGCTTGCTGAGCAAAATCAACAGCAGAACCTACGCATCAAGATAATCATCTCCCTTCTCGATGAGACGACCTCAGTGCTTATTGTCACGGCAGAAACTCTAAATCTTTATGAATCATCTATAAAGATTATGCTTGCCCCAAAACCAAGAGAACTCTGTGTCATGAATAGATTTAAAACCACAAACTATATGCTCCCTGTTTTCTTTAAAGGCAAGGCAACTAAGGCCGGTTTTGATGAGATGTTATTTTTCAATAGTACTGGTGATGTTTTAGAGACCTGCTATGCTAACATCTTCTTCGTTAGAAACAGATACATCTATACTCCCTCAATGGAAAACAATATCCTTCCCGGGATTATTAGGAACAAGTTACTCGAACAGACTGAAATAAATGGCTACCACATTGTTGAAAAGTCGATTTCTCTTGCTAAGATCTCAGAGTATGAATCATCCTTTACTACAAACTCAATTCAGCATATCAGACAAATTTGTAATATCGGAGATGTTCAGTTTCAGCCGATGAATAAAGAACTTATTGAAACACTCAAAGCTATCTTGAAGTAAAATATCACCCAACACCGCCATTACATCCATTTTCCACCTACGGTTTCTTTGCGACCTTTTTAGGGGTCTCTTAGGCAACGCTTAAGATGCACGGAAGAAACACGAAAGTGACTTGGTAGTGTTACAAGATCTGATGCTTGATAGGAAAGAGGGACTAAATGGGGAAGGAGTAACTTTTTCTTCCTTGACAAACATCACTTTAAGAGAGTTTTATAACTATAACTGACTAAATTATAAATAAAAGAGAGAAACATTGAGAGGAGATAATATGAAAAAGACTTTGACCATAGTCATTCTATTAGCTATTATAGCTGGTTTGATGGCCCGCGTTCCGTTCGAAAAGGGACGATATTACGATAACATAATCCATGCTAGTTTTACGATGGAATCTGTAGGGAATATTGAGGGAAAGATTGACTTCATCCACTCTGATAACGGTACTATTGTAACCCCTTTTGATTCTTTTAATGAGCTTGCAGAAGAGTACAAGTTTATTGATTTTAGACAGATTTATACACCAAAAGACAAAGAGTGGAACGATAACGGACAATACCTACAGTGCATTTATGAGATTAAACTCTCAGATGCGGATGCTGAAACAATGCAGAAAGCCCTTGTAGCACTTAATGGTGATGAAAATATCAACTATGCTCAGTATGAAGTTATCATGCGTGAAAGATACACCCCCAATGACACAGGTTATAACTTCCAGTATTACATCCCAATTACCCATACTGATGAAGCATGGGAATTTGGTCGCGGTTCAGAAGATATTGTAATCGGTATTGCTGACTCCGGTATTTACTGGAACCATCCTGATTTACAAGACAATATCTACATAAATCAAGCTGAAAATACAGCTGGTGTTGTTATTGATTGGGTAAACGGTGAAGTATCTGGTGGTGATGGCATTGATAACGACCAGAATGGCAAAGTTGATGATGTTATAGGTTGGAACTTTGCAATGAATAATAATAATCCACATCAGGACTTCCCCGGCAACGAGCATGGTACTCATGTTGCAGGTTGTGCTTCAGCTGTTGGAGATAACGGAATAGGTGTTGCAGGTCCGGGTTTTAGTGTAAAGATTGCTTGTGCAAGTGGAAGACCCGATAATGAATCCGGTGATGGCGTTGCATATGGCTATGAGATGCTTCAGTATTTTGCCGACCTCGGTTGTGATATTGGCAATGCAAGCTGGGGTGGACTTCAGCCTAATGACTATTGGTGGAATGAAGCTAGACAAGCTATTCAGTACTGTGTCGCCCAAGGAATGCTTGTAGTTGCTGCTGCTGGTAATAGCAATGAAGAACATAACGCAGAGTATCGCGATGCTCCATCTGATATCCCTGAAGTTCTTTGTGTTGCAGCTACAAACAGTTCAGATTCAAAAGCAGATTTTTCAGATTATGGAGTACCAATTGATATTTGTGCTCCCGGTGCCGGCATCTATTCAACTTATTATGGTTCAGATTGGTATACTTCACTTAACGGTACTTCAATGGCATCACCGATTGTTGCTGGTATTGCCGGATTGATTAAATCTGTTCATCCAAACTTAACACCTCAGCAGTTAAGAGATCGTATCGAAACTACTGAAGATGATATATATCCTTTGAACACTTCATATGCCGATGTTCCTAATCAGCAGTTCCTGCTTGGCACCGGTAGAGTCAATGCTCTTGCGGCAACATATTACGATGTACTTCCAAATGTTATTGTAGAGACCATTACTATTGATGAAGTTACAGGTGATGGAGACGGTGTACCTAATCCGGGTGAGACCATTGAAATGACAATTCAGCTTAATAATATGATGTATATCGGAACAATGACTCCAACCTTCTATACTTGGGCAACTGCCTATGATGTAAATGCTACTCTTAGTAGTCCTATTGCAGGTGTTTCAATCTCTAATGAATCAAGTGATTTCGGTATAATTGCCGGTGGTTCATCTATATCAAACTATAATGATAGATATGTTATTAGTACTGTATTAGATTTATCTCCGGATAATATTCCACTTGATTTAACTATTACAGCAAATCTTGATACAGAATGGCCTTATACAATGACTCGTAGAATCAATCTTGATCTCTCACTTGTTCATGCTAACTGGCCTGTTAATATTGGTGGCTCTTCTGCATCTTCTCCACTCATTTTGGACCTTGATAATGATGGTACTAATGAAGTTGTATTCACAAGACCTGAAGGTTCTATTGATGCATATTATGCAGATGGAACTCAGTATGGTGATGGGGCTTTCCCAGTAAGCCTTGGTGGTACAATATCAGGTTCATTAGCAATTTCTGATCTTGATGGGAATGGAACACTTGAAATGGTTGCCTGTCGTCAAAACGGTGAAATTCACTGTATTGATAGTAACGGTGCTCAGTTCTTCCCACCATACACAGAATCTGTTACAATCAGAGCTAACCCATCAATTGCTGACCTAGACGGAAACGGAACTAAAGAGATTATTGCTGTTTCTCAAGGTAGAGAAATAATAGTTCTAAATAGTGACGGTTCACTATTTGTTGATCCAATTTTAATAGAAGGTGCTACTCTTGCCCCAAATGCAGTGGGTGATCTCAATAATGACGGAACTAAAGAGATTGTTATAACTACTACAACTTCAATGTTGCATGTAATTAATCCTACTACCGGTGCTGAACTTCCCGGTTTCCCTGTGAACTATGCTAGCTACACACTCGCAGGACCAACACTTGCTCAGCTTGATACTGATGCTAATCTGGAGATTCTTGTTCCATCAACCACAACTGGTGTTTTACATGCCTATGACGATGATGGTTCAGTTATCTTTGAAAGAACTCTTGATGGCCAGATCAAATCTTCAGTTACTGTTGGAGAAGTTAATGATATGCTTGGAGTTATCCAAATTGTTGCAATCACTACCGAAGGTACAGTTTATGTGATGGATCCTCAGGGTAATGATATTCCGAATTTTCCAACTGCTCTAGGTGTAACTGTTGAGTCTACACCTATCTTAGCCGGTCTTGATGATCAAAGCTATGCTACTATCATCTTTGGCGATAGTGATGGCTTCCTTCACGGAATCAACTACACCGGACAAGAAGGACCTAACTTCCCAATGTCCTTTGGAAGTGATATCAAAGTAAGCCCTGCAGTGGGTGACCTTGATGGTGATGGAAATATGGATATTGTCTTCTGTGATCAGTATGCAGTATATGATCTTGACCTGAAATATGGTATGGGTAATGATAACCATATCGTTTATCGTGGTGACAAGGAAAGAACAGGCGCAAGCGGATACCTTATTGTTGGTAACGACGACAATGAAACAACACCTATTGTTGGAACTGCACTTTATAATGCATATCCAAACCCATTTAATCCAGAAACAACCTTTGCCTTTGATCTTAAAACAAAGGGTGATGTGATGCTTGATGTCTTCAATATCAAGGGACAGAAAGTTACAACCTTAGTGAATAGAGCTATGAACTCAGGTAATCACTCGGTAATCTGGAAGGGAACTGATAAGAATGGTGATTCTGTACCAAGTGGAATCTACTTCTATCGTTTAACTACAGATAACTTTACTGAAACAAAGAAAGCTGTGTTAATGAAATAACACATAGCTAATCAAATATATAAACGCCTTGCAATTGCAGGGCGTTTTTTGTTTTATTTGGAAAGATTTAACTTTACAATAAACCTTAATAGAATCGGATAAAAAAAAGATTTTAAAGGATTAAGGATGGAATGCAAAAAGAGTGAGAATCTAAAGAACTGCAACTGTTCATATGAACCATGCTCACGCAAAGGAATCTGTTGCGAATGTATTGAATTCCATAGAAAAGCACGCCAGTTACCGGGGTGCTTCTTTTCAGGGAAACACGAGGAAACAATGGATAGATCATACGAGAATTTTGCTCGTTTAGTCCGAGAAGGGAAGATCTAATTGGAAACTCTCAAAGAACTCTATAAGATAGGAGCAGGTCCCTCGAGCAGTCACACTATGGGACCAACAAGAGCTGGTTCAACCTTCCTTAGTCAATACCCTTTAGCGGACAGATATGAGGTTACTCTCTTTGCAAGTCTTGCTGCCACAGGTAGAGGACATCTTACTGATGCAGCTCTGAATAAAGTGTTTGATAAGAAGAATTTCACTATTGTATGGAAGCCTGATGTCGAACTTCCCATGCACCCTAATGGAATGCATTTTAAAGCCTATAATAGTAACAATATACTTATCGGTGAGTGGCAAGTTTACAGTATCGGTGGAGGTTCTGTCTCCGAGACTGGCGACAAGACCGCCCATAATGTCTATTCCTTGCAGAAGATGGATGAGATTCTAGAGTATTGCGAAGAGAATGGACTCACTTTTTGGGAATATATCCTTGAGCAAGAGGGTCCCGAGATTTTAGATTACACTGAAGAAGTTTGGCAGGTTATGGATGACTCTATTAAGCGAGGACTTGATGAAGAAGGTGTACTCCCTGGTGGACTGGGTGTTCCTAGGAAAGCCAATACTCTTTCCAGAAAAATAAAGCGCGCTGCTCCAATTTATCGCAAAGGAATGAATATCACATCCTATGCTTTGGCAGTTTCAGAGGAAAATGCTTCAGGTAATGTGATTGTTACGGCTCCAACTTGTGGAGCATGCGGTGTGTTACCGGCTACACTAAAATTTTGTCTAATGCAGATGGAAAGCTCAGAAAGAGAGGTTTTCCGTGCTCTGCTAACTGCAGGATTAATAGGAAATTTAGTTAAACAAAATGGTTCAATTTCTGGTGCCGAAGTTGGTTGTCAGGGAGAGGTCGGAACAGCCTGTGCTATGGCAGCCGGAGCTGTTACTCAAATATTGGGTGGAACTCCAAGACAGATAGAGTATGCTGCTGAGATGGGGTTAGAACATCACTTAGGTCTTACCTGTGATCCTGTGATGGGACTGGTTCAGATCCCGTGTATAGAACGAAATGCCTTTGCTGCAAAACAGGCAATATCATGTGCTGAATACGCTCTATTCTCAGATGGAGGACACAGAATTAGTTTTGATGAGGTTGTAAGTGTTATGACTCAAACCGGAAAGGATTTATCACCAAGTTATAGAGAAACATCTGTTGGTGGTTTGGCTGAGGCGTATGCAAAGAGAGTGAGGAAAGGTAATGAGAGAAATAAAAGCTGAGTTAATTCAAAAAAGTGTCAGTGATCTTTTTAAACACGCTAACTACTATCTTGATGAGGACCTTCCAACTCTTCTACAGGATTTTATAGAGAAAGAACGCAATCCTCTTGCCAAAAGCATTCTTGAGAAGTTGTTAATTAATGCCAAGATGGCGCATGAACAGCAGAAACCTCTTTGCCAAGATACTGGTGTTGCTGTTGTATTTGTTGAGATTGGACAGGATCTGCATATTCTTGGTAATCTTAATAAAGCTATTGAAGATGGAGTAGAGCAGTCATATAAAGACAACTATTTCCGTAAATCGATGGCTATTGACCCATGTTTCAATAGAGAAAATACGGGAACGAACCTTCCTGCTGTCATTCATTATTCCATTGTTGAGGGCGATAAGCTAAAATTGACAGTAGCTCCAAAGGGTGGTGGTTCAGAGAACATGAGCAGAATTGCTATGCTGAAACCATCAGATGGAATAGGGGGAATTAAGAAGTTTGTTGTGGATACCGTGGTAAAGGCGGGTGGTAACCCTTGTCCTCCAATTATTATTGGACTAGGTGTTGGGGGTAACTTCGAGACTTGTGCTCTACTTGCGAAGAAAGCTTTGATGCGTCCTTTGAATTCATCAAATGCAAATCCAAATTGGGCAGATGTAGAAGATAAACTTTTAGAA
>JAVCCX010000178.1 GCA_030765245.1 Candidatus Zophobacter franzmannii
AGAGATAAAAGGCGACTTGTGGCGATGTGTCATGCTTATGTCGAGGATGTGTCATGGATGCGTCATATTATCACATTTCCTCGCATCCAAGGAAAGCGAGACCTTACGGATGGTCGGAGACCTCCGTAATGGTTGTTTGGCTGACACTGAATAGTTTAAAGACCACCATTGCGGAGGTCAAAGACCATCCGCAAGGTAAAGGTTAATCATTTCCATAAATACGATGAAGCTAAAGCATCATTTCCCAGAATAGAGCAATTCATCTACTAATTCCAGCACAAATAGGCTGAATATGATTTCTATTGCTTTCACTATATGCAGGATTATATCCAAAATAGTTAAGAAAAAGCCAATATTTAATTATCCAAAATGAAATTGACAGTAATTTAAAGGAAATTATGTTGTTATCTTCTCATAGTTCAAATGAATTTAGTTATTAATAATTATATAAATGGAGATTGGAAAGAATGTGTGGAATAATCGGCATTTTCGATCATGAAAAAGCAGCAGAACTCGCTACACTCGGTATGTTTGCAGAACAACATCGTGGACAGGAAAGCTGTGGAATGGCAGTTACTGATGGAAGAGGTTTTATACTCAGAAAGAATATGGGCTTAGTTAAGCAAGTATTCCCCCCAAAAGCACTTAAAGCACTTCCCGGCAGGATTGCAATAGGTCATGTTCGCTACCCGACAAAGGGCTCAGCAACAGACTACAACTCTCAACCACATATAGTGGCAACACTTTCAGGTCCCGGATATGCTCTTGCTAGTAATGGTGATATTGTAAACTACAGAGCAATTAGAAGTGAACTTGAAGGACTCGGTGTTTACTTCAATAGTGAGAACGATGGGGAATTAATCCTTAAGTATATTGTTTACGCTGTTGAGAAAGAGAACCTTACAATTCCCAATGCTATAAAAAAGCTTATGACAAATGTAAAGGGTGCTTATTCAACAGTATTAGCAACCAATGATACCATGTATCTGTTTAGAGATCCACATGCGATAAGACCTATGGCATGGGGGAGACGAGAAGATGGAGCTGTTGTTGTTGCATCAGAGAGTTGTGCACTTGATATTCTGAGCGTTATGCAACGCAAGGAGATGAAAGCCGGTGGAATAATCAAAGTAACCACAGACGGAATTGAGGAATTTGATAACTGTGCAGAAGAATACAGGGAGTGTGGAGAGGCTAAACATTGCGTATTTGAACATATCTATTTTTCAAGACCTGATAGTCATCATTTTGGCGAGGATGTATATTCTATTCGTGAGAAAATTGGAGCTATCCTCGCAGCTCATGACGATGACCTTAATCCTGATTGTGTAGTACCGGTTCCTGACTCCGCAAACTTTATTGCAACCGGCTATGCAAAAGCTAAGAAAGTAGAGTTTAGTTTGGGGTTGATTAGAAATCACTATGTCGGAAGAACTTTTATCAAGCCTGAACAGACTATCAGAGATGAGAGTGTTAGTCAGAAATTCAACCCACTTCCAAACTACTTTAAAGGCAAGATAGTTGTTCTTGTCGATGACTCAATTGTGCGTGGGACGACGCTCCGAAAGCTCGTTAAAATGGTTAGAAAGGCCGGAGCAGCTGAGATACATCTCAGGATAGGTTCACCTCAGGTAAAGTATTCTTGCTATTATGGAATTGATACTCCAAATCGCGAGGAATTGATTGCAAACGCTAAGACTCTGGAAGGCATTAGAGAGCACATTGGTGCAGATTCATTGAAACACCTTCCTATAGAACATCTTGAGAAGTGCGTTAAAACTCCAAAAGAGTATTGCTATGCTTGTTTTAGCGGGAACTACCCAATATCATTAAAGGATTAATATGAGCTCACATGGTTTAGAAACACTGTTAAAATCAATCTCGTCCAAGAGAATTCTAGTAATCGGTGATTTGATGCTCGATCAATATCAGCATGGAAAGGTGAATCGTATTTCGCCTGAGGCACCTGTTCCGATTTTGGAAATGATTAGCGAAGAATACCGTCTCGGTGGAGCTGCTAATGCAGTCTTGAATGTTAAAACTATGGGTTGTATTCCTATTCCACTCGGTATTTGTGGAAATGATGCGAGCTATCAGAAGATTATTGAACTTCTGAATGAAGAGAATATCATCACTGATGGGATAATTAGTGTCCCGGATAGAATAACTACTGTTAAAACCAGAATAGTTGCAGGACAGCAGCATGTTGTGAGAATCGATAAAGAGCAACGGGATGCCATCACAACTGAAATGGAAGATGTAGTGATCTCTAAGTTTAAAGAGCTAATAACCAATTGTGATGCTGTTATTATTGAGGATTACAATAAAGGGTTACTAACCGCAAGAGTCATTGAATCAATCTTGGAGATTGCAAGAGAGAAAGCAATCCCTATCACGGTTGACCCAAAATACAATAACTTCTTTGCTTATAAGAATGTAACAGTTTTCAAACCTAATTTCAAAGAGCTGAAAGACAATATGGCATTGCCGATTAAGAGCGATGCTGACTTTATTCAAGCCGGCCATACGCTCAGAGAGAAGTTGGATGCTGATAATGTTATGGTAACAAGAGGAGAGAAGGGTTTGTCCGTCTTTAAGTCAGACGGCTCTACTCATTCAATCCCAACTTATGCAATCGATGTGTTTGATGTCTCCGGTGCCGGTGATACAGTAATCAGTGCTCTTACAATAGCTTTAGCATGTGGAAGTAGGATTGAGACAGCGGCGGAACTTGCTAATTATGCTGCAGGAATTGTCTGTGGCAAAGCTGGGACTTCAACAACTAAACCATCTGAGATTTTGGAGTATATTAAGCGATATGAAGATAGTTGAAAAGATATTAGATAGAAATAGCGTTACCTCTACTTTCACTAATTTGAAAGATGAAGGGAAGAAGATAGTGTTCACGAATGGGTGTTTTGACATCTTACATAGAGGACATGTAGCATATCTTAACCAGGCGTCAGAAGAAGGCGATATCTTAGTGATTGGTCTTAACAGTGATGCATCAGTAAAACGCCTAAAGGGTGAAGAAAGACCAATTAACAATGAGCAAGACAGAGCTTACTTACTCGCTGGTTTGGGATTTGTTGACTATGTTGTAATCTTCACAGAGGACACTCCTTTCAATCTTATCAAAGACATAATGCCGAATATTTTGGTTAAGGGTGGAGATTGGAAACCTGAACAGATTGTAGGTTCAGATATCGTTATTGCTAATGGCGGAGAAGTAAAAAGTTTACGCTTTGAAGATGGTTATTCATCTACAAATGTTATTGATAAAATGAAGAGATAATACCTAAGAATTTTAAGTTCCATAATCCTGCTACTCAGCAGGATTATTTCATGTATAAATCACATGGCAATGTGTGAAGTTAATGAAATAATTAGCTCCGAAAGATTATCATTGACAAAGCAATAGCATTTAATAAGTTCACAATCTCTTTTAAGAGATTGAAGAGTATCGTAAGTTAAAGTAATTATTAAGAATAGATAGATTTCAGGAGGAAAAATGGCAAGCCGATCCACAGCCGAATATTACAGAAACTTGAAGGACATTTCACCAATCAGAGCTATTGCAGAAACACTGAAGAATAACTCTAATGTGCGTAAAGTAACAATCGCTGAAGCGTATGAAATGGGGAAGACGCAACCGGGGGTTTCTGAAACTGACTTAGATATTTATCCACCTTTCGTTGAAAAGATGGGACTTCCTAAAGGTGCTAAAGTACTCAATGACTGTCATGGACAGATCGTAGGAAGAACAGCAAAAGCGCGTAGATTCTACAATAGATTAGCGGAGTCTAAACAGCTTAAAGTTGAGAAGGACTTACGCGAGGCGTTGTATGTAATGCAGCACCACAAGCTTATTAAAGCTGAAGCAGTGTTAGGTCGGGACAAAGATTTGATGATCAAAGCGACTTATATCACGACTGAATCAGATGCTGTTAATGTTTTCAATTGGCTTAGTAATTTTACTCCTTATGAGCTCTTGGAAGAGGAATACACCAATAGTAAACCACTTCCGGTTCAAGATATTATCATTGTTGCTTTCAACGAATGGGAGATTGAGGATGAGTTTTATCATAAAGTAGGTTCTACTCAGTTAGCTCTTGTGGATGAAAAACAGAATGTAATCTTTAACTTTGGAATGAGATATTTTGGTGAGAGAAAGAAGGGTACTTTGACCCTTGCTTGGACATCCGGTATGCGTCTTGGGATGGCTGCTTGTCATGGTGGGATGAAAGAGATGGACTTCACAGGTTGTGTTAAACCTGAACATCAAGCTCTTGGTAAACGCTCTATAGCATTTTATGGCTTGTCCGGTACCGGTAAATCTTCTCACACAAATAGTATTGATAACGGTAAAACGCTTCCAGAAGGTGTTACAAAGGTTGTGCTTCATGATGATGCTTTCCAGATTGATCCTATGGAGAGAGTCTGTCGTGTTTGGGAACCTTCATTATTTGATAAAACAGATAGTAGAGAACCGGATCACCCGGATTGGAAATATACTCTTTCATTGATGAACCATGCCCAATTGACACTAAATGGGAAAAACTTACCTATTGGTTTAGATTTAAGAAACAGTAATGGTCGAGCCCTGCTTGATCGTGACCTGTTAGGTAAATGGGTTAATAGATGTTCATTCCCAACAGCTATGTGTTGGCTGATGAAAGATGGTATTCTTCCTCCACTTATCAAGTTTACTGACAAGTTCTTGGCTGTTTCTATGGGTGCAGCACTTGCAACTATGAGGAATAGAGCTGAGAATGTGCGAGAAGACGAACTGAATAAGCTTGTTTTTGAACCGTTTGCAAACCCATTCCGTGTTTATGAACTTTATAAAGATGTTGAGGCATTCCTTTCACTTATCGAAAGTGGTGCTGATGTTTACTGTTTCAACTCTCGTGGTTATTGGAGATCATCTGATACGCAACTTGAAGCGATCCCATTACAAACCTCACTGACACTTCAAACTGGGATCTTAATGAATAAGATTGAGTGGGAAGCATGGGAGATTTTGCCGGGTGCAATGATTCCAACCCAAGAGTCCATTGATAAGCTCTTACCTGGATATTATAAGAGATACAATCCATATAAGAGAGATAATTATAATGACTACTTGGATCATGTAGAAGAGCGTTTCAGACAAAGACGCCAATACTTAGATTCATCAGATTTGAGAGAAAAGCCAGCTTTATTGTTGAAGCTTTTAACCTCTCTCAAAATACATAGATAGTTTTATTGTAGTTGAAAAGACCGGCAAGTCCGGTCTTTTCTTCATATTCAGGGTTTGCTAATAACTAATGCAGATTAATCTGCTTTACATTTACTAAGTGTAAAATTTTATAGATTTAATTTGGAATAAGAGGAGTGTGTATGGGTAATATCCCTGTAATTTGGTACATTGCCCCAATGGGAGCAATTGTTTCTTTAATCTTTGCCTGGGTTTTCTTCAAAGAAGTGAAGAGTCATGATCCCGGCACAAAAGAGATGCAAACGATAGCACAGCATGTTAGAGAAGGTGCTTTTGCATATTTAAGACAACAATATAAGGGTGTTGCAATCTTTTTTCTGATTGCTTTCATTCTTTTTAACATCATGGCGCATGTCTTACATGTCCTTCATTGGTTAGTTCCTTTTGCCTTCTTGACTGGTGGATTCTTCTCCGGTTTAGCAGGCTTTATTGGAATGAACACAGCAACAATGGCATCTAACAGAACTGCTCAAGCTTGTACAAAGAGTCTTAACCAAGGACTTAGAGTCGCTTTTAGAGCTGGTGCTGTTATGGGACTTATCGTAGTGGGACTTGCTCTCATTGATATCTCGCTATGGTTCTATCTGCTAAATATGTACAAAGTCCAGTTAGGCATCAGCTTAGGTGGAATAACTGTGATTATGCTTAGTTTTGGAATGGGTGCTTCGACTCAGGCACTTTTTGCCCGTCTTGGTGGTGGTATCTTTACTAAAGCTGCCGATGTCGGTGCTGACCTTGTTGGTAAGGTTGAAGCAGGTATTCCTGAAGATGATCCTCGTAATCCAGCTACTATTGCCGATAATGTTGGTGATAATGTAGGTGATGTTGCCGGTATGGGTGCAGATTTGTATGAATCTTATGCAGGCTCAATCCTTGCAACTGCTGCCCTCGGGATGGCTGCTGTTGCGCAGAACCCTGCTTGGGCAGATTATGCAATTAGATTTATTACAGCTCCAATGGTTCTTGCAGGAATTGGTGCATTTTTATCTATTATTGGTATTTTCATGGTTTCAGCTAAAGAATCAGCTGGGACAAAAGAGCTTATGTTTGCACTTAATAAGAGTGTTTATGGTAGCTCTGTGTTAATTGCAATTGCTTCTTATTTTGTAACAAAACATATGTTGCCAGCTGACATCGCTATGGGTGTATTTATCTCCTCAGTTGTTGGCTTACTCGCTGGAATACTCATTGGTTTCTTTACTGAACGAGCAACATCTGATAGTTATGCTCCAACACAGGGTATTGCTAAACAGGGATCATACGGCCCTGCAACAGTAATCATTGATGGTCTTGCTGTTGGTATGAAATCTACTTTTGCACCTGTTGTTATCATTGGTGGTGCCATACTTACTGCCTTTAGTGTTAGTGGTGGTTGGAACAGTATCGAAAGTGGTCTTTATGGTATCGGTTTTGGTGCTGTTGGAATGCTTGCAACTCTCGGGGTAACTCTTGCCATGGACGCTTTTGGTCCAATTGCAGATAATGCTGGTGGTAACGCTGAGATGTGTCACCTTCCAAAGGAGGTTAGACAGAAAACTGACGCACTTGACTCAGTTGGTAATACAACTGCTGCAACCGGTAAAGGTTTTGCCATAGGTTCTGCTGCTTTAACTGCAATGGCACTACTCGCTGCCTATCTTGAAGAGATCCGTGCCGGCTTTATTCATCTTGGCAGAGAAGCTATTAATGGAGTTCCGATTGCTCAAGCATCTGTTGAAGACTTTATTGCTCAATACGAGGTTCATCTTATGAACCCTAAATTCCTAATTGGTATCTTTCTGGGTTCCATGACTGCATACTTATTTTCTGCATATACAATGAAAGCCGTTGGTAATGCAGCCGGTGATATGGTTACAGAAGTTCGGAGACAATTCAGAGAGATTAAAGGTATCTTAGAAGGAACAGGAACACCTGACTATAAGCGTTGTGTTATGATCTCTACCAAGAGTGCCCAACGCGAGATGATAGTCCCTGCCCTAATTGGTATAATTACACCAATCATCGTTGGATTAATCCTCGGAGTTGCAGGTGTTTTAGGACTCCTTACAGGTTCACTTGCAAGTGGCCTTGTACTCGCTATCATGATGAACAATTCCGGTGGTGCTTGGGATAATGCCAAGAAGTTTGTTGAAGCCGGGAATCTCGGTGGTAAGGGTTCTGAGATTCATAAAGCTACAGTTGTTGGTGACACCGTTGGGGATCCTTTCAAGGATACTGCCGGACCTTCCATCAATATTTTAATCAAGCTAATGAGTATGGTAAGTATTGTTTTCGCAGGGCTTATCGTTGCTTATTCACCAATCATTGAAAAGCTTTACTCTCCTGTTAAAGATGACTTCAGCGTGTCACAGCAGTGGCTTGAAGAACATCCTAAAGAGTGTACACTTGAAACAACCGGCGAGATGTGTGATGATTGTGTTGCCCAAGGTGGATGTGACGATGAGTGTTTAGAGGAGAAAGAGGTAATTATGGAGAAAGAAATAATAGAGAAAGTATGCCCGTTGGAAACAACCGGTGAGATGTGCGATGACTGTGTTGCCAAGGGTGGTTGTGATGACGATTGTCTTGACGGTGATCATGACAAGGATAAAGACAGCAAAGAGCATAAAGATTAGTAATTAATATATACACACTATAAAGAGCCGTATTTAGCGATACGGCTCTTTATCAATTCCCCTCTGTGGAGGGGTGGCACCGAAGGTGACGGGGTGGTTCTTGGTGGTTTTATTTGCATCATCCCTGCCCCAAACTCACTTTGTTCACTATGGTACAGGTGAAACTACACCTTTACCTTTGGAAATGGTCTTGACCTTTCAAATGGTGAAGTAGATGAAGCGGTATATCCTAAATTGCACTGGTCTTACTTTGGACTGCATCGGCAGGTGTCGATGCTAAATGGTATAACTAACTTTGTCAGTTTGAATTGACACAGTCAATTCACTCCATATTTAAGCAATAAAAAGGGGCTGTGAATAGCCCCACTACTACAAACCCCGGGATTCTACATTTCTTGAAAAAGGTTAATTATCAAATCGTATATCTTTGGGACATCACTAATCTTAAGTTTCTCATCAGGTGTATGGACATCCTCTAAGGTTGGTCCTATTGAGAGCATCTCAAGATTTGGATATTTACTTCCTAAGACTCCACACTCTAATCCGGCATGGATAATTGCAATCTTAGCATCTTTATTGTATAGTTTATTAAAAGCTGTTTTTGCCTTTGTGAGTAGTTCTGAGTCCCATATAGGCTCCCATGCTGAATAAGGAGTTCTCTGCTCAATATTTGCTTTAGAAAGGTAAACTAAAGCTTGGATGTTTTCAGTGATATCATCAAGGGAAGACATAACTGAGCTTCTCTGACTTGAAGTCATAAGAATTTCATCATCTTCTGTTCGGATGGAGGCAAGGTTATTAGAAGTTTCAACCAATCCTTCAATTTCAGGACTCATTCTATAAACACCATGTGGAAAAGCCTGTAACATATACACTAAAGAGATAGTTGTTTTTGCATCAAAAGCTTTTCTAATAGCATATTCAGTCTTCTCAGATTTTATCTTCATCCCAGGATCAGTAATATGAAACTCTTTTTCAAGAATTGATTGATAAAGCTCAACCAGACCATCAATGAAGGCCGAGTTAGTTGGTAGGGCATAGAAGATAGCTTCTGCTGTAGAAGGTATAGCATTATGAGCAATTCCGCCCTTAATTGAAGCAATCTTGATCGAGATATTCTTATCTAAGAATAGTAGAGAGCGAATAAGCAATTTTATCGCATTGGCAGACTGTTTCTGGATAGTGATTCCTGAGTGTCCACCTGCTAAACCACTAACAGTAAGTTTAAATGGGATCATCGGCTCAGGTACATCTACAAAATCAGCAGGAAAGGAGATTCGGGATTCTCCACCACCGGCACAGCCTATAGTGAATACACCTTCCTCTTCAGAGTCAATATTTAGTAGGTACTTTCCTTTCAATAGATTAGGCTCTAATTCGGTCGCACCTGTAAGTCCTGTTTCCTCATCTACAGTAAACAGCAGTTCAAGCTGAGGATGCTCTACTTCTTTATCAATAGCTAACTGCATTGCAATCGCGAGAGCAATACCATTATCAGCACCAAGGGTAGTGTTGTCAGCTCTAAGCCAATCACCTTCAATAATATGTTTGATAGGATCTTTGAGGAAGTCATGCTTGGACTCGGCTGTTTTCACACATACCATATCCATATGGCCTTGAATAATAACACCGGGTTTACCTTCCCAACCTTTTGATGCCGGAACTGTGATAATTATGTTGTTTACACTATCTTTTATAGTATCAAAACCGTTTGACTTACCCCAATTAAGCAACCACTCGCTGATTTGCTCTTCATGCTTTGATTTTCTCGGGATTTGATTTATATCTTCAAAATGCTTCAGTATTAACTGGGTTCTTGATTCTCCCAAGTGTAATGTTTTACTCATTATAACCTCTCTTGATAGTTTTTTCAATCCTGATGAAATGTGTTTTGGGTGTCAAGGGATAACAATCGATGTTGGAATTAGTTCTGCATGAATCCTATCTCTTTACCTTGTAAATGGTCGCAGACCTTTCCAATGGTGAAGAAACAGAATATAGCTTTTAATTTCCTCTTTCTTGAATCTAAACCCTGCATTCTTTAGTGCTCTTTTGTGATTTTAGCCTGTCGGGGCGTAGTTTGTAAAACGAAGACTGATGGTTGAAACATCTTCTCTTTTTCTCCTCAATCTTTGTCATTACGCATTTCTCAACAATACGCAGTTTTCCCACTGCTAATGCACTGTGAATTTGATTTTTAGCAATCAATTCGTAAGTAGGAATGAATTTGGGGAAAGTGAAATATTGATAGCAATTGATTGAAATCTACAGCTAACTCTATAACTTTGCACTGTGTAAGTATTTGAAATGTCCATATTATAGCAGAAATGCTTATAAGTGTTCCATGTTATTCAGAATGTAGTAAATGTTCTCCATATCAAGAATGCTTGCATGGAACGAATATTGCATATATTAAGTAAAATGAATATATTTCATTGACATATATATTCATTTGGCGGAAATTTGAAATACAAATGTTCTAAAAAAAATAAGGAGATATGAGATGTTAAAGAAAACTGTAATGCTTTTGGTCTTTGCAAGTATGGTATTCATGATTTTTGCTACTCAAATTGGTGTAGTAGCAGAGTTATTCACGGAATCTTGGTGAGGATACTGTCCAGATGCTCGAGCAGGTCTGCTCGATCTTGAAGCGGATGCTAACGCACCCCACTTTATCCCACTAATTTGGGAAGGTGATACAGCTAATGCAAGCCCTCAGTACGCTGAGCGTGGGACAATGTACGGTGTAAGTGGTATTCCACATACACAATTTCAGGGAACAACTCCCGTAGTTGGTGGCGGTATAGATATGTACCCAAGCTACTTAGCCGAATACAATACAATTGAGCCAACAAATAGCCCAATTGATTTAACCTTTGATTATGCACCAGTAGCTGGTGGTATTGATGTTGTTGCTAATATCGCTATGACTGGTGATGTTACAACTACTAACAATAAGATTCTCTTTATTGCTACTCGTAGAATTACAGGAGAGTACTTCTGTACTGTTGAAGTATATGAACAGCAAGATTTCATCGAAACAACAACCGGAGAAACAGCTCAGTATACTCAGACATTAGCTATGGATCCAACCTGGTTAATTACTGATGTATCTATTGTAGTAATGGTTCAAACATTTGATGGGGACCATGTAATACATCAAGCAGCTCGTGGTGACATTGTTCCTGATTCAGAAATCAATGTTACTGTAACCAATATGTACACAAATGAGCCTATTGCAGGTGCTGTAGTTTTTGCAGGTGCTTTCACAGAAAATACCGATGCGAATGGTATGTGCTCAATTGATGTTCTTGGTGGTACATATGAAATTATTGTAGAAAAAGAAGGTTACATTGATTACATCACAACTGGAGTTATTGCAACTCCTGCAACTCCTGCGAATGTAGCAGTTCAGCTTGATGAGGTAGTTTTACCTCCAACATCACTTACTCAGGATGTAGCTGGTAACTGGGTTTGGTTAACCTGGATGCCACCAGCAGCACCTGAATTCGTTCTAACTGAAGATTTCCAAAACGGATTACCTGCAGAATGGACAGAAACAACTAACGCAGCTGTTGGTTGGCAGGTAGGTACTAGTGGTGGATCTCAATACTTTGAAATTCCTAACCACACAGCTTATGCTTATGTAAATGATGATGCAGCCGGTGATGGTTCTGACGGTTCTATGGATCTTCTCTATATGCCTTCAGTTGACCTCTCAGGACTTTATGATTGCACATTCTCTTTCTCATCATATTTTGATGGAGGTTATGGTCATTTAGCATCAGTAATAATTAGTACTGATGGTGGTGCTAACTATGAAACTCTTATGGATATTCCCGCAGGAGACTCCTGGGAAAGAGTGACAATTGAAATGGGAGATTACTTAACAGAGTCAGATGTTATAATTGGTTTCCATTCTGATGACGCAGGTGTATGGGCAGCAGGTTGGGCGATTGATGATATCGAATTTGGTTTTGCCGGAATCGAAACTCTCGTTCAAGGTTATAATGTCTATATGGATGACTTAACTACTCCAAGCAATCCTGAAATGATTACCGGACTTGAATATATTGTTACAGATGTACCTCTTGGTGAACATGACTTCACAGTTGTAGCTATCTCTAGTCCCGGTGAATCTACACCTTGCGACTTAGTTATGGCTGAAGTTGAAGTTGATGTGCCTTTCTACCCACCAACAATGTTCAGTTATGGTATTGAATATGTAGTTGATGTTACAGTATCTTGGAATGTTCCAAATCCTGTAAGAGTTCAGCGTGTAGATAGTGAAGGTAACATCTCTGGTGAAGCCGGTAATGATACAAATACTAGAGACCATATTGGTTATAATATTTATAGAGACGGTGAACTTGTAGATTTCGTAACCGGAACTAATCTTACATCTTTACAGATGCTTGACCATGAATTTGGTACTTTCTTGTATCAATTCACTTCAGTTTATGCTGAAGGTGAATCATTTGCCTTTGGTGACTTGATAGTGCTGGTACAAGAACAGGAAATCCCTGCTCTCTTTGTTGATGATATAGAAGAACAGACTATGTGGGCGAATGCTGCATATCCTTGGACTACTTATGACTTAGATGGAACAGCGACATATGCTATTTTGGGTACTACCTTCCCTGGTAGTGGCTTAAGCATGCCTTTCATCGTGTTTGACCCACAGAGCACAACTCCTCCAATGGCTGAATATCAAACAGCATTCAGCGGAGATAAGTGTCTTGCTACATTCTCATCAGAATCTACAGAAAATGATGACTGGTTGATCTCTCAGCCTGCAGTCCTTTATAACCTTCCTTATGCGGGTTTCTGGGCTAAATCACTTTCTACTTCGTATGGCAATGATAAGTTTGAAGTAGCTGTATCAAGTGGTAGTGTCGATGTTGCAGATTTCACTGTTATCAGTGGTGACACTCCGCTCGAATCACCTGCTGGTTGGACTAGATATGAAATCGACTTAGGTGACTACGAAGACGAAATGGTTCGTGTTGGTATTCACTGTGTGTCAGAGGGAACTCTTGCATTCTTAGTTGATGATTTCGGTATCTGTAGTGCCGGTGGTGTTGGTAACGATGGTGATACAAACAGTGTTCCTGTTAATCAGCTAATCAGCAACTATCCAAACCCATTCAACCCTGAAACTACTATTGCTTATGAAATTAAGAATAGCGGTCCTGTTACATTAGAAGTGTATAACATTCTCGGTAAGAAAGTTACTACTCTTGTTAACGAAGATGTAACTGCCGGACAACACAAGGTTATCTGGAACGGTACTGACACAAATAATAAGAGCGTTGCAAGTGGTGTTTACTTCTATAAACTTACAAGTGGAAGCTTCGAAGCAACTAACAAAATGATTCTAATGAAATAGATCATTCAAGTAATATATTGAGCCCCTGAGAAAGCAGGGGCTTTTTACATATAGATAAGATAAACTTGACGGAAGAAGAATCCACAGTATTATTTGGTATATCATTGTCCAAAGGGAGTAACACATGAGAAAGGGAATGCTCACATTGATTGCAACATTAATAATTTGTTCACTATTTAGTAATACGAATCGCTATGATGTATGGTACAATTATAGTGGTAATGAATTAGCAAGTAGATCAACTGACCCGAGGATAACACAAATAGCTCATGTTACGACAACTCCAATCATGAATAGCTTTGAGACTCAGGCTAAAACACAATGGGATGCTCTATTCATTACCTTATGTCAAGAAGCTTCAACAATGGGACATGAGGAATATCTTAATTCAACAGATATTAACTATTGGACTAGTTTCACCCCAAAAGAGATTGTCTCAAAGAATTATAATGGAGCACATGTGTTTTACATGCAAGACCTTGAAACATATAGACCTTCAGAGTTTATGTGTGCTACTTATGATTCTAAAATCTACTTGCTTCCGGTCCATCTGAATGAACTCATTGCTGATATGGGTGAATCAATTACAGCTGTTAATCGTAGATTTTATATTAGGAAGTACATTGAT
>JAVCCX010000309.1 GCA_030765245.1 Candidatus Zophobacter franzmannii
CGATAATACTAAATGCAAGTAGCGTTCCAAACTTAATAAAATCACGATAATTTATTAAGATAAAATGTAAGTGCTTATATAGCAACAAATTATAGTTTAGAATAAATATCAGTGTGTTGATACCTGACATTATTCAATCAAATAACCAACTTTAAGGTTGGATACACAATATTGATTATTGTAATCATAACTAGTAGATAGTATTCTATTCTATGTGTGACTATACTATTGAAAAATAGAGTACTTACATTATATGGTGATGGCAGTCACGATACCGTTACGAAAATTAGTAAACAATGGTTACAGAGTGTACACATAAGTGTACGACAATTTCATCACTTTAACAATTTTAATCTATTAAAGAAATAATTCGCTAACTGTATGTTTGTAAGTTACAATAAAAAAAGCTCCCAACCGGGAGCTAAAATTTAGTGAGGATTAGAATCAATCAAGCAACTTATATTTGATTACTTTTCGAGTATATTCTGAAATGAGAGTATAAGTGAAGGGAAGTGTTACCAGTAAACCAATCCCCGCTGGAATTGCTCCCACAACATTAATAGCTAAGAGGAATACCCAGATAAAGAAGTATTTCCAGCGAACATCTTCAAGTTTCTTGTAGCACTGTTTAATCACTTTGAATGGGTTTTGTCCTGTCTTAGCAACAATAAAGGCAACAGGTAAAACAATTGAAGGCCACCAGAGTATCAGGACAACTCTTACAAGATTAAGAATAGGATCACCGATACAGATGTATTTAATCAAGAAAAAATAGAGGATGTTTGCAAATGAGAAGAGAAGCATTTGCGGATAGTTCTTCAACTCAGATAGTAAATCTTTGATCCCTATTTTATTGGTAGGATTCTTCGCAAAGGCATAAAATGGGAGAAAGGCAAAAGGTAGAAAGACCATAAAGATGAGATTGTAACCTAGGTAGTTTAGAAATGGCTTACTACTCAAAGCTACATTCGAATGGAGAATAACGAGAGCAATAATAGGGATAAACATCGCATACCCTAAGGCAAAACCAATAGCGTAATTATTATTGATGTTTGGTTTATACTTTGCCCAAACTTCCTTTATAAGTTTCCGAACAGAGAGTTCATTCTTAAGTAAGTCCGTTTGAGTTCCACAACTTTCACACCAAACCTGTTCTGCTTCTATCTTAGTATTACAATGTTTACAACGCATCTAATCTCCAGTTATAATTATAATAGTTATTCTTTACCGTCGACAACAATCTTGTTTAAGTCAGAGACATTCAAGAAAAGAGTTCTTATCATCTGTAGAAGAGCATAACGATTCTCTTTAACTGAAGCATCCTCGGTATTTACTAGAACTTCTTTGAAGAAAGCATCGATATAGACTCCGAACTTCACGAGATGTTCCATAATAGCATGATATGATTTAAGCTTAAGCTCTTTTTCAATCTCTTCCTTAAGAATAATGTATTGTTTATATAAAGTTACTTCTGCTTTGTCGGCAAGGAGTGATTCATCAAACTTACACACTTTTTTCTCTGATGCAATTATGTTCGAAACTCTCTTGAATCCAAGTACAAGTTTTACAAAGTTCTCATTCTCTTTGAAAGACTGAAGGTCCAGAGCTCGCTGTTTCAAATCAGAGATAGTGCTATTCTCAAGGTGGAGAACACTCTCGATTACATCATATTCAATCTTATATTGCTGTAGGAGCCAGTTGATTCGCTGAACAAAGAAGGTGCGAACGAAATCAAGATTATGGTTAGGCTCACTTAGTTTAGATAATAGCTGTGCGTAAGCAACATCAATCAGCTCGTTTATATCGATCATCCATTTGTTGGCTTCAATGATTTGGACTATGCCATTTGCTGCTCTTCTCAATGCAAACGGATCATTAGAACCAGTTGGAATTAGGTCAACACCAATGATTCCACATACTGTGTCCATTTTATCAGCAACTGCTACAATAGCCCCGGTTATTGATTCCGGTAGTGAGTCATTTTGTCCGCGAGGCATGTAGTGCTCATAAATGCCTTGAGCAACTTCAGGATCTTCACCAGTCTTAAGAGCATACTTCATTCCCATGTAGCCCTGTAGCTTAGTGAACTCTTTTTCTCCAAGCATCAAGGTAACTAAGTCAGCTTTTGCAAGTTGGGCTGTTCGAGCAACTTTATCAACATCAGCCCCAACCTTTTCAGCAAGGAATTTAGCTATGTTGACTACTCTATCACTCTTCTCTTTCAAGCTTCCAAGTTTTGCCTGGAAAGTAACGTCGTTAAGCTTTTCAGTATAGTCAGCAAGACTATGTTTCGTATCTTCATTGAAGTAAAATTCAGCATCTTCTAACCTTGGAATCACAACCTTCTGATTTCCTTCTCGAATAATATCAGAATAGTGCGGATTACCGTTAGAGATGAAGACAAATTTATTGGATAAAGCACCTTTCTTATCTCTCAAAGAGAAGTACTTTTGGTTTTGACTAATGGTAGATGTGATAATCTTATCAGGTAGATGCAAATAAGACTCAGGGAACTCAGCAAGTACCGGAGTTGGGAACTCTACTAAATCACATACTGTATCAAGTAGGCGTTGGTCTGGAATCATCTCTAAATCGGTACCGTCTAATAATTCTGCTGTTTTATCTATTATAGTATTGATTCGTTGCTCTCTATTTACTATGACAAATCCTGCTTCAATTACGCTAGGATACAGCTCAGCTTCTGGGATAGAAAGGTCATAAGATATCTTTACGAACCTATTTCCGTAGGTTATGTTTCCTGCTTTTATGTGTTCGATTTCAAGAGGAATTATCATATCATCAAGCATTGCTACAACCCACTTTACAGGGCGGGCAAATGACATTGAATGATCACTCCATCTCATTGTTTTAGGAAAACTCATCTGTTGAACAGCTTGTGGCAATATCTCAAGTAGGATATTCTCTGCAGATTGCCCTTTCATCTCAATTTTTACAGCAATGTAGTTGCCTTTAGGAGTCTCTTTGATAAAGATATCCTTTTCATTAGCACCGGCACCTCTAAGGAACCCCTGACCTGCTTTAGAAAGCTGTTTATCTTCTGTAAAGGCAACTCTCTCTGCCGGTCCGGTTCGTTCAATAACCTTATCTTTTTGCATCCCTTCCAATTCATGGATGAGAAAGGCAAATCTACGAGGAGTTGAAAAGGTCTCAAAACTTTTAAACTTAAGGTCTTTTTCTTTAAGTTTAGCTGTTACAAATTTGGTAAGCTGACTTAGAGCGGGTTTGATATAAGCTGCCGGTATCTCTTCGACACCAAGCTCGAACAGAAATGTATGTTTCTCCAAAGAATTGTCTCCGTTAGTTTATTTTAAAATGAGTATCTTAGGGATATATGATTCAATGCCCCTAGGTCACCATAAGATGAGATTGCATAGTCAAGTACTAGCTTTTTCCAATTCAATCCCAACCCAACAGAAAGTCCAGATAGATAGTTTGAATCTGTGTTCCAATCAGAACCATCAAACTTGTATCCACCACGAATAGCTAACATTGGGTGAACTTTCCAGTCTGCTCCTATTCCACCTGCAATATCTTGACCGGCAGCTTTATCTAATTCGTAATTAGCCAGAACCTTTTCTGAGAAGGTATAGCACAATCCACCGGCATAGGTAATTGGGAATTTCTCTTTATATTCGCTATCTGAAAAATAAGTAACCTGATATCCCAAGTTTCTGATAGTTAATCCAACTTTCAGATGTTTATTAACAGGTTGATGAATAAGTCCCACATCAGCAGCAATAGCTGTTGCACTGTTATCATCTATAGTTTCCATAATATACTTAGCATTGACTCCAACTGTCAGCATTGGGTGAACCTCTCTAGCTACAGAAACACCTAACAAACCATCGGATGCTCTATATGTCCCGGTATCAGTACCGTCAGCATCGAGTGCATCAATCTCACCACTGGAAAGGTATTCTCCGAAGAAAGCTCATGAGGTTGTTTCACCGTGGATGTTGTATATAGCAAAACGACCGTTGAATCCAACAAAATAGCTAAGATACCCGGTACTAAAGCTTCTGTCTAAAGCTTCGCGAATAGTTGCAGGGTTATAGTGATAAGCATCTACTTCACCGCTCATTGCGGTATATGCTCCAGCCATAGCAGTAGCTTTGGCTGAATAGTTTATTTATAGGAAGTTGAATCCGTTTGTCCCGGCATTGTCATCTGTAGCCTGGC
>JAVCCX010000252.1 GCA_030765245.1 Candidatus Zophobacter franzmannii
GTTAACAAGCCCAATACCTCTACCCTCTTGGCGGAGATAGATTATTATTCCTTCCCCTTCCTTTTGAATCCTGCTCATTGATTCATGTAGCTGAGAACCGCAATCACAACGACTTGATGCAAAGAGATCTCCTGTGAAGCATTCAGAATGTACACGCACTAACAAACCCCTCCCAAACTTGGAAGGATCACCCTTAACAAGTGCTAAGTTCGGTTCATCTGTCCCAAAATTGTCAAAGGCATAGAGATCGAACTCACCGAAAGCAGTCGGTAATTTAGACTGTGCGAGCAACCTGGCATCATACTTTCTATCAGCGTATAACTTGACATTATTCTTTTTGATATAGTCTATCAAGTCCTTAACAGAAATCACATTCAAGCCCCAATCCTTAGCATACTTAATAATTTGAGGTAGTCTTGCCATTGTACCGTCAGGATTAACAATTTCGCAGATTGTACCGGAAGAATGTAATCCCGCCATTGATGCAAGATCTGCAGAAGCTTCTGTATGACCATCTCTCTTGAGAACTCCACCATGTCTTACCTGTAATGGAAAGATATGTCCCGGGCGATTGAAGTCAGAAGGTTTTGAGTTAGGGTTTACTAACTGCTTTAGTGTTTCAGCCCTTTCAAATGCTGAGATACCTGTCTTTGCTGAAGTATGGTCAACAGACACAGTAAAGCCTGTTTTAAAAGAGTCTGAATTCTTAGACACCATTAGATTAATACTCAACCTAGCAAGGTCTTGTTCCTGCATTGATACGCATACAAGTCCTCTACCGTGAGTAATCATAAAGTTAACAGCTTCGGGTGTAACCATCTCGGTTGCAATCACGAAGTCTCCCTCGTTTTCCCGGTTCTCATCATCAACAACAATAAGCATTCTACCGTTCTTGATATCATCAATAGCTGTTTCGATAGTGCTTAGATTAAACTTTTCCATCTATATCTCCTGATTTATAAAAATCCATTTTCTGCTAAAAAAGCGGCTGATATGCCGTTTGAGTTACTACCCCGACTTTGGAAATGCCAGACATATTTACCAATAATATCACTCTCAAGATTCACTCTGTCACCACTGTGTTTATCCTGTAAAATTGTATCAGAAAGCGTTGTGGGAATCAAGGAAACTACGAAGCTTTGATCCCTAAGTTCGGCAACTGTCAGACTAACTCCATCCACAGCAATTGAGCCTTCAGGTATGAGATAATTCATTACCTTAGAATCGGAACTGATAGTATATAACATCGCGTTTTCACGTCTTTCAACCCGGGTAACAATCCCAACACCATCAATATGTCCACTAACCATATGTCCGCCGAGTCGCGTTTGAAGCTGAAGAGCTCGTTCGAGGTTCACTCGTCCACCCTCTCGAACATCCTTTAGTGATGATTTATCAAGGGTCACAGGCATCACATCTGCAGTAAAACTGTGGGAATCAACATTTGTAACAGTCAAGCAGATACCATTAACAGCAATGCTATCACCGATCTTGGTACCTTCTAGTACTTTCGCAGCCTTAATCCGCAGCTCTATCATCCCGGACTGTTTGAGAAAGCTCTCAACAACCCCGATTTCTTCTATTATTCCTGTGAACATTACTTACACTCCTAATGGATAACAGATAACAAGTGAATCGCCATTGAGTGATTTCACTTCTACTTCTCTGAATTTGATAGCATCGGAAACGCGTTCTACACCTAAGCTCCCACTCCAACCGAGACCTTCATCTCCTAGCAATATTGGAGCAAAGAACAGATAGAGTTTATCGACAATCCCGTCGGTTAAGAAGCTGTGATAGACACTACTACCACCTTCTACAAGGACACTCATTATCCCCATCTGAAAGAGATGATAAGCAAATTCCTCAAAAGAGCTAAAATAAATAAACTCAACCTGTTTTAGTCCTATTCTTTCAGCATTCGCTCTATTCTCACTTGTATCGGGTAGTGCTATGTAAAGTGTGTTCTCATTGAGTGTGATATAGGTATTGCTTTCACTAATTTGACGTTTAGAAAGGTTCATCCTATCCATTAGAATAATCTTTTGGGGTTCGTGACAGCCTTCAATCCCATGCCGGATATTGAGAGACGGGTTGTCTGTTAAAAATGTGTTCTTGCCTACCAGGATTGCATCGTATAGGCCGCGAAGTCCATGCCCCTCAGTTCTACTCTCTTCATTTGTAATCCACTTGGAATCACCACTGGAAGCAGCGATCTTGCCGTCCAAACTAAGGGCTGCTTTCATAGCAACAAAGGCTCGTTTGTGACGAACATTGCATACAAAGACTTCGTTCAACTGCATCGCTTCACGTTCCAGCAATCCAACATGTACTTCAACCCCATTATCAAGTAGTTTTTGAATACCACTACCATTTACAAGGGGATTTGGGTCCTGCATTGCAACATAGACCTCACTAATACCTGATTTAATTATCAGATCAGTACAGGGTGGAGTTTTACCGTGATGTGAGCATGGCTCTAGTGTGACATAAAGTGTTGAATTGGTAACATCCTCAGTTGCATTATTAACAGCATTCACTTCAGCATGGGGTTCCCCGGCTTTCTGATGTGCGCCTTCACCGATAATCTTACCATCTTTAACAAGCACCGCTCCTACTATAGGGTTAGGACTTGTCTTGCCCTGATACTCAGTTGCGAGTTCAAGAGCTCTTTTCATAAATTTCTTGTACATAATAAAAAACCTCGTACCGGGGCTTGGAACGAGTTAAGAACTGTTTTCTCACCTCCAGACTTTAACTGTCGGTATCGGAATTGCACCGATTCAACCTTTCGGCTCGCGGACTCTTACCGCCGGTCGGGAATCACACCCAGCCCCGAAAACAGAATTAAAGCATTAATATTAGCATTAGTTGGGATGTCAATAGAAAAAAATAAGCCCGATGACTAAGTCACCGAGCTCAAATATTATATTTCTTAATGTCTTTGAGTTTAGTTTCCTAAGATACCAAGCATCACACCAGCGGCAACAGCAGAACCAATAACACCAGCTACATTAGGAGCCATCGCATGCATAAGCAGATAGTTTGATTTGTTGTATTCTTGTCCAATTATCTGGGAAACACGAGCTGAATCAGGCACAGCTGAAACACCGGCATTACCGATAAGAGGATTAATCTTCTCCTTAAGGAAGAGGTTCATAAACTTAGCAAAGAGCACACCAAATGCCGTTGCTAAACAGAATGAGAAAGCACCCAATAGGAAGATCTTGATTGAGGTAATGTTAAGGAAGTATTGAGCATTGGTACTCGCACCAACTGTGAATCCAAGCAGAATCACAACGATGTCATTCAGGGAGTTTCTTGCTGTGTTTGCGAGTCGCTCTGTTACACCACATTCCTTCAACAGGTTACCGAAGAACAACATTGAAAGAAGAGCAATCCCACCCGGGGCGATAAAAGCTGTAATCAAGAGACCAACTATCGGGAAAATAATCTTTTCACGCTTGGAAACAAGACGCGGAGTCTTCATCTTGATAACACGTTCTTTCTTAGTTGTGAGTAACCTCATAATTGGAGGTTGTATAACCGGCACAAGTGCCATATATGAATATGCCGCAACAGCGATTGCACCCAGTAGATGGGGGGCAAGCTTTGAAGCAATATAGATCGAAGTAGGACCATCAGCTCCACCGATAATACCAATTGAAGCTGCTTCCATAAGGTTAAACCCAAGCATCAGAGAACCGATAAAGGTTACAAATATACCGGCTTGAGCTGCAGCACCCAACAAAATTAGTTTCGGATTAGCAATCAGAGTCGAGAAATCAGTCATAGCACCGATTCCAAGGAAAATGAGTGGTGGATAGTATCCCCTGCTCACTCCTTGATAAAGGTAATACATAACAGAACCTTGGTCATAAACACTCTGTCCCTGTAATGAAATACCGGGAATATTACCAACCACAATACCAAAGCCGATAGGCACAAGTAAGAGTGGTTCATAATGTTTAGCGATTCCAAGATACATGAAAACTAAACCA
>JAVCCX010000075.1 GCA_030765245.1 Candidatus Zophobacter franzmannii
CATAGTTATATGATACTTTGAGTTCATTTCTTCCTCCAAATCACTATCTATCTACATGGTCTTTTATTTATTACTTCCAATAATTGTAATTATTGTAAATTTATGCAAGACTTTTCTAAAAACCAGGATACCCCTGTTTGCCCTCGCCCCACACTCAATCTGTTCACTGCGGTGCAAGACAAACCACCAGATTCGGCGAGAATGGTATCTCTGAAGGGCAAATTATCTTTTCTCTCAATTATTTTATTCAAAATCAGCCATGAGCTTCAACACAAGCTGGAAGATTACGCAACGATTCAGTCATACATGGGCTTAACATGCATCAATCCATCAATTTTAAACGCTTTTTGCTCCCTTAACGCTCCATCATTATTCTATTGCAATACCTAATTGACTCTTAGTCGACCCTTATTAGACACCTATTAGACCCTTATTGAAACCTATAAGTTATACACAATTTGTGTATAACTTTCTATAAAGACTTTTTTAAGTATTGTAATAGAGCCCTAATAGGACATAAATAGAGCAATTTTGCTGAAAAGAAGATTTTCAACCACGAACCACTCGAAAGACACTAAAAATATAGAACAGAGACTTATTAACGAGTATGATTGTGAAATGTTGAGAAATGAGTATTAGTAGTTGTGAATCGAAAATATGAACTGTTATGCGTTAATTTCAGTATCTCAAAGAGATCTTGAAATCGTATGGAATAAAACGCAATCAAGATGATTGCGGTACGCAAACCTTTGGTTTGAGGGGAGGACAAACTTCGCTTACAACGGGGAATCAGCCTGTCATATCGAAGCTTTATCGAAGTATGGAGTTCTCGTACATGAAATGCATGAAGCTAAAGCATCATTTCCCAGATTTACACCTATTTAACTATCTCTCTCTCTGCTCTCTTTTAGTAAGGCTTTTGAAAACAAGATTGTAGGAGTCTTCAACAAGTTGTTTTAGGAGATTGAGGTCGGCATCTTCAGTCACTATAAAGGTAATCCAATGCTTCTTATTCATATGATAACCAAGTGTGATGTTATCATACTGGTCAACGAGAGTGAGAACAAAGTCCGGTTCACATTTAAGATTTATTCTTAACCCGGTTTCGTCTGAGATAATTGCGTAGAGTTTCTTGCCAACTTTCATCACTATGTGCTCAGGTCCGAATGGTCTATCTTCCCAAGTTCCTTTTTGTGCCATGCATAGTTTTACTAATTGATCTATTTCCATATTGACTCCCTTTTGTGGAGTAATAAAATAACATCGGAGGAATATTGTGAAGAAAAAAAGAAAGCTTTTATCTACCAGCAACATTTTGAACATACTTGGGATAATCCTTGGTTCAATGTTAATGGGACTTGGTTATGCAGTATTTTTAATGCCATTTAAGATTGCACCGGGTGGTGTGGGAGGTTTGGCTCAGATTATATATTTTAAATTGGGAGTTACACCGGGTATATTTATGCTGATGGTTAATATCCCTCTCTTCTTTGTCGGGGTATGGCAGTTTGGTAAGCAATTTGGGTTTAAGACTATTATTGCGATACTGCTAACTTCTTTCTTCTCAGACTTCTTTATAAGCCAGACTTTCTTAGGTATTAGTGCTCTTCAGCCATTTATGTATGTGATTAATGGCACACGAAGTTTTACTAATGAGTACATCCTCGCTGTCTTAGCGGGTGCTCTTACTTATGGTCTTGGAATTGGACTTGTTATAAGAAACAATGGTTCAACAGGAGGCTCGGATATACCTGCCCTACTCCTTAGAAAGTATTTTGGATTCTCGATGGGGGCCGGATATATGGTAATCGATACTGTAATCATTCTCCTGACAGGTTACTTCTTTAAAGATGCAAATCTAATCCTTTGGGCACTCTTTGCCCTGGTTGTAACTTCTAAAGTTACAGATGTTGTTATCGAAGGATTCTCCGTAACGAAAGGAGTTACAATCCTCTCCGATAAGACAGAGGAAATTAGAGAAGAGATTCTCTTTGAGATGAAGAGAGGTTGCACAATCTACAAAGGTGAAGGTGGATTCTCTCGTCAACCTCGTGATATTATCTATGTAATAATAACAAATCGGGAACTTGCTCGCTTGAAGCAAAAGGTTAAAGATATAGATTCGCAGGCTTTCTTTGTGGTTAATGATATTCATCAAACACTTGGGAAGGGATTCAGGAATTTTGAGTAGTTAATAGATTTGAACAAGAAGCCAAAAATACAGAAGTCTTGACACAATTCCTACAAATTTAAAATGAGATTAAATTTGATTTGGAGATGACATGAAAAAGATAATAATTATTGCATTGCTATGCCTAAGTACACTAATATTTGCTCTTAATAAAGATAACTATATTCCCAATGATGGGATGTTGACAATTGAAGAAAGAACTGAAGGTAGCTTCGACATTACCGTTAGAACGACTACTCATAATGGACAATATGCTCCAATACATTGTTTTGCTCTTTGGATAACAACTGATCAGGATACATTTGTAAAAACTGTTGAACGCAAAGCACTTAGCTATATGCAACATTTAGTTAAGTTTATGCAGATGACTGGTGGAAATAGTGTTGGTGCTGTTACCGGTGCTTCTTTGAACACACATATCACTCACAATGTTTCATGGAATGGACAAAACTACAGTGGTGCTGATATGCCTGATGGTATCTATCGTCTCTATATTGAGCTCACTGAGAGTAATTCTGCTAACGGTTCAATACCGGATGGTCCTTGGACTATGATAGAGTTTGAAAAAAGTGCAACAGGCTATTCTAATACCTATGCAAATCAAACAAATTATCATGATTTAGCTATTGATTATACTCCGGTGATTCCTGTATCTCTTATGAATTTAAGTGGTGATACAGTCGGAGAATTTATCAGAATTAGCTGGCAGGCTATTGAGAGTGGCGTTGCCGGTTATGATGTATATAGAAATGACTCGGATGATTATAATACTGCTACTGCTATTACATCTACTTTTATACCGGGACAGAACCTTGATATCCCTTCGAATTACTCGTATGACGATCTCAATGTAGTTGAAGATAACACCTATTATTACTGGGTTGTTGCCCTTTCTATGGATGCAGTTTCATATGAGTTTGGACCTGTTGAAGTTACTTATTTACCTGTAAGTATTGATGAAAACAATGCTACTCCGATTCTCTCAGATGCAGGGAACTTTCCAAATCCTTTCAATCCTGAAACTACAATTAAGTTTTCACTCGAGACTCAAGCAAAGACAGAAATCAATGTTTACAATACTCGTGGACAGCTAGTTCGTACTCTTGGTAACAAGTTATTCTCTGCCGGGTCTAATGAAGTAGTGTACAATGCTTATCCTTTAGCAAGTGGTGTTTATCACTACAGTATCAAGTCAGGTTCATCGCTTATATGGAGAAGTATGGTGCTTGTAAAATAGTATTATGTTTAAAATCTAATATTGGCTTATGGTTAGTTGTTCCGTAGGGTATAGTCAAAAGCTCTCTTATTAAATTCTAGGATAGTATCAAGATCCGGGTCTGCAATATTCTGGAAGTGATTAAGTGCACCTTCTACCTTTGAATGAATATCAAGGAATGAAATCTCTTCTTTAGCAAATAGCTCAAGAGCTGCTTCATTAGCTGCATTCATGATAGTCGGGTGCAGTCCCCCTGTCCTTGCCACTTCTAAGGCAAGCTTGAAAAGAGGATATCTATTATAATCAACTTCACTGAAAGTTAGGGGTGGAAGATCAAAGATGTTTGTTTTCACATTCGTGGATTCAATTCGTCCAGGATAGGTTAGTGCATAGAGAATCGGAAGTTCCATTGATGGGTTACTCAATTGAGCAAGTATAGAGCCATCTATAAACTCTACCATGGAATGCACGATTGAGTTTGGATGGATAACTGGAGTAATCTGGTCATACTCTATATCAAATAGCCACTTAGCCTCAATGCACTCCAAGCCTTTATTCATCATGGTTGCCGAATCGATTGTAACCTTTACACCCATATCCCATACAGGATGTTGAATTGCATCTTTATACTTAATCTGAGAGAAATCTTCCAATGGGAGAGATCTGAATGCTCCACCTGAGGCTGTTATATATAACTGCCTAATCTCTTCTCGGGTGTGATTACCTAAAGCCTGGAAAATAGCACTGTGCTCGCTATCAACCGGTAGGATTGGTTGGTTGTTTGCTTTTGCCATCTTGGTTAAAATGTGCCCTGCCAGAACAAGAGATTCCTTATTGGCAAGTGCTAACTTCTTGCCAGCCTTCAGAACATGATAAGATGTAAGTAGTCCATTTGATCCGGGCATAGCATTCAGAAAGATATCGAAATCAGTTTCTTGAATTAGTTTATAAAGCTCTTCATGACCTCGATATATCTTTTTGTTTTCAGAATTTGTACTGAGTTTGACTCCATTAGTAATAACTAAGTTTTCAATCTTGAACTCTCTGGCTAAATCAAGTAGCCCTCTAGCATTTGAGTGTGCTGAGGCTAAAACAATTTGGAAACGGTCGCTATGATTGCGTATTATATTTACAGCAGATGTGCCAATGGATCCTGTTATGCCTGCTATGGCAATTTTGAGACGATTACCCATTAAAACTTAACACCAGCGGAGATTCGATGAGAGTTATCAAGCTCATCTTCAAGCTCGTGTTCATAGGCGTAGTTAAGAATGTATTTGTTTATGTTGAATCCAATACCTGCAGTTAGGTTGTCAATATCGTAACCAACCATAAGTTGTAGGTTTTCGGTAGCAACATACTCTATTCCGGCATGAAAATCTACACCTAAATCTCCGAGTTGAACTGTAATGTCATCCTCAGCGAAATCAGTAATAATCTCAGCCATACCAACACCTCTGATAGCTTTTAGACCTTTCTTATCGAAGTTATGCAGATAACTAAACTCTAAGTCGAAAGAAGGTATTACTGCTTCCTTGTCAGAATTAGGCCAGATAATCTGAGTTGTAAAGGCATCATTAATTTTAAGACCTGTTAGGAAGTTGTCAGAAATCATGTAAAGAACACCGATGTCCATTCCGAAACCATAGCCATTTTCTTCAACCAAACGACGATAGACTAGTTTGGGAGTTGCCCCAATGTAGAATTTGTCATTTACAGCACTGCCATACCCAAGGTAGAGAACATAATCACTGTTATCCACATATCGGTCTATATAGGGGCGATTATCATTTGAAAGCTCAGCTTGTTCATCGTTAAGTTTAGTAATTGGGATATCATTGATTCCTATTCTGGTTATAACTGCAGAAAATGGGAAATCACTGTTTCCCCGAAAGTTAATTGTATCATATTTTAGGAGCCCATTATACTCTTCAGCATGCATGAATTCAATACCTTTCTGCTTAACAAGAGGTAAGATAGCTGGATTCCAATAGGCTGTAGCATATGAGTTTATGTCGGTAACACCTGTGTTACCGAGAGCATAGTTTCTAACACCGGCACGGAGTTTAAATATCTCCCCTGCGTATTTATCTGCTGTCAAAAAGCTGATTAACAGCACTAGTAGTAGTAGTAAGTATATCTTTTTCATAATTTATCTCTCAAAGTAATATTTCAATGTAAGCACCTTTAATCTTTTTAAGTGGACCGGACTTGAAAGATATAGTTAATATAGCGTATATATCCTTCCCGTCAACATTTAAGATTAAACCTTCACCATACTCATCGTGACGAACTCTCTGTCCGACTTTAAATTGCTTTTCACTTTCCAGCACAATTTTCGGTTTTGGACTCCTCTTTCTTCTTGAGATAATTGGGTATGAAAACGAACTCTCTTTATTTATAAGCTTCTCAGGGATATCATCCATGAATCTACGTATTGTTGTTACATTAAGTGTTCCGAAAGAACGACGGAGTTCTGCTCTTGTCAAGCATAATTCTTTTTTAGCTCGTGTTATACCAACATAAAATAGTCGTCTTTCCTCTTCTATTTCATCCTCACTATTCTGCGACATAGCATGAGGGATAAGGTCTTCTTCTATACCAACGATATAAACAACATCGAACTCTAAACCTTTAGCATTATGTAGTGTCATCAGCTTTACAGAGTTGTTTTTATCTCCCATTCTATCGACATTTGTTTGGAGGCTGACATTCTGGATATAGTTAATCAAATCAGGCTCTTCACCTGTTTCAGCCCTAACCCTTTCAAAATACTCATCAACAGAATTGAGGAATTCTTCTAAGTTCTCTGCTCTGGATAAATCTTGAGGGTCAGATGAGCTTTTAAATTTCTCTATGAAGCCAAGGCGATCAGATAAATCTCTTACAAATAGGTTTAATGTCATAGTGGAAAGTGATTCTTCTAATGACGATATAAAATCCCTAAAAATACTAACCTTTTTCTTGATGCTTGCCGAGAACTCATCAATTTCATCTATGTTCATAATTGTATGAAATAGAGATGCGTCATTACGAGCAGAATAATCCAAGAGTGTAGAAATTGTCTTGTTTCCAATACTCCTGGCAGGTGTATTTATAATTCTTAGGAGACTTTCAGTATCATTATTATTCGCTAAAACCCTTAAATAAGCTAATAGATTCTTTATCTCCTTACGCTGATAAAAATTCACGGTCCCTACAAGCAAGTAAGGGATATTCTTTTCTAAGAAAGTTGATTCAAATAACCTTGATTGAGAGTTGGTTCGATATAAAATAGCAAAACTTTGCCATGATTTATAGGTCTCATGAGCTTTTTTAATAATATCATTAGCCACATAGGATGCTTCATCCAAATCTCTATCAAGTGATTTGAATGTTGGTATGGCACCTTCAGCTATTGTGCTTTTTAATTGCTTTGGATGTCTGGAGCTGTTTTTTTCTATTAATGCATTTGAAACATCCAAAATAGAGGAAGTTGAGCGATAGTTTTGTTCTAGTCTAACTATCTTTGCTGCTTTAAAATCTTTCTCAAAACCAAGGATATTCCTAATGGTTGCACCACGCCAACTATATATTGCTTGGTCATCATCACCCACTACACAAACATTTTGGTTATTGGTAGCAAATTGCTTTATAAGTAAGAACTGGATATAGTTAGTATCTTGATACTCATCCACCATTATATAACGGAATTGCTTACAGTACTTCTCGTTTGCTTCAGGATATTTCTTTAAAAGGTCATATGTATAAATAAGAATATCATCAAAATCCATGGCAGAATTATCAACAAGTTGCTTCTGGTAGTACTTATAGATAAGC
>JAVCCX010000166.1 GCA_030765245.1 Candidatus Zophobacter franzmannii
ATAGAAATCACCCATTCTGAACAGAAGTAGTTTATCAGGATGCTCATCTTTGAACCTCCAGTACTGCACCATCATTGGGGTAAGTTTCTTACTGTCTTTAGTCATTTACTACCTTTATAAAACTGTTTATCTCCATCGCTTCCAACATCTTCTTTGCTGTACTAGCACCTGAACCACTCTTGAATGGTCCTGCAAGCACAACATAAGTATCTTTATCCTGATACTCCGAGATATAGTAACATCCATTTATCTTAGACTTTCTTATTTTCACGACCATCTTGTTAGCATTCCTCTCAACAGTAAATCTACCTAACTGCAAATACCTACCTTTTTCAGGTTTATTCACTTTCTTCGGTAAATCACCATCATAAGAACTAACTAACTTCGCTTTCAAATCAGGTTCAATCACATCTTTCTTTTTAGCAACCGTAGTCTTCTTCGGTATAGGCTTATCTTTTGGTCTTGGTCTTTTCACCTGAGGTTTCTTATCAGGTTCAACATCACCTTCTGGATACAAGCACGACAAATCAACGGTCTCTTTAAACTTATTCTTGAGAATATACAACTGCTTTTCAGCCTCAAACGCATAAGGTGTAAACCTATCGAGCTCCACTGTCTGCTTGTAGTATTCATAAGAGTTATGCGGTTTAACCGTTTTAAAGTTATAATGCCCCAATTTCAAAAGGTAACTCTGAGACTTCAATAACTCAGGGTAAACATCTCCCATCTGTCCCAAAACTCTAATTGCATCAGGATATTTATACTCATCCGCATAGGCATCTGAGACAGTAAAGTAGGCAAGTTTCTTCTTTTCAACATCTTTTGCAACATTAAGATAAACCTTTGCTTCAGCTCTTGCTTTAGATAGGTTCTTGCCTGATTTGTAGTAGGTTCTTGCGAGCCAGAAATGGGCTTCATCAATGGATTTAATCTGTTTAAAGTAGTTCATTGCTTCTTTATAGTGGCGTTCAAAGAATCTTATTTTCCCCATTTCCAAAGAAGCTTCATCATAGAACATCCCCCTCTTCCCCGCTTTGATAACTTTTAGGAAGAAGCTTTCTGCAGTCTTGAAATTGCTTTCCAAGCGCCCCATATAGAGGTTGTAGAAGGAAGTATCATCTTTAGAGTATTGCTTAAAACCTGAAAGACTGTCTTTAACTGCCTTTTTATTACCCTTTTGAAAGTCACTTTGAATTCTTGCGTATCTCCCTGTCTGACCAAACAACACTGTTGTCAGCAGACTAAGGAGAATAAATAAGAGAACTCTATGCTTTAGATATCTTCTTTCTAACAAGTCCATACTCCGGTAGCTTTTTACCAACCAATAATCGGACATTGGTATTGGGTTTTGTGAACTCGATAGGTTCACCATCAGCACCATTCAGCACTTCAACATTCATCACAACATCTTGAAGTGGATCTGGAAAGATTAACTCAACTTCTTCTGCGAGTGAGAACTTACTATAACACTCAATTACTGCTACATCATCTTCCGTTGCAACAATCCTTCCTAAATACTGGTAGTCCCTTTCATAAGCAGATGAACCATAGAACTGGGTATCATCAGAGTCGAAACCATGGAAGAAGCCGGGACCATATATCCTATGACTTACCTTCATCAGTTCATCGCTCAACTCAGTTGGGTTCTCAGCCTTAGCATTAAGCATATTCAGGGCATGTCGATAGACTCTCACGACATTGGCAACATAGTAAGCACTCTTCATTCTGCCTTCAATCTTAATACTGGCAATCCCGGAGTCAAAGATTTGAGGAAGTTCATTATATAGATTCAAGTCTTTGGAATTCATGATATAAGTTCCCTGACCATCCTCTTCGATAGCAAAGTATTGATTGGGTCTTGTCTCTTCAACCAAGTGATATTTCCATCTACACGGTTGAGTACATTCCCCACTATTTGCACTACGATTGTTTAAGAAGGCACTAAGCAGGCATCTACCTGAATAGGCAATACACATCGCTCCATGCACAAATATCTCTATCTCAGCTTCCGGCACTTTCTCGCAAATCTCCTCTATCTCTAAGAAGGTAAGTTCACGAGCAAGGATAATCCTCTTCACTCCATTCTCAACCCAGAACTTCACACTTCTCCAGGAGACAGTATTAGCCTGAGTACTTAAGTGGATTGGGAGATTGGTAAACTCTTTGACAATAGAGATAACACCGGGATCAGATACTATTACAGCATCTACTCCGATTCTTGCGAGCTCTTTCACGAGATCAGGCAGGTCAGTAAGCTCATCATTATGGAGGAAGCTATTCAGTGTAACATACACCTTCTTCCCCATCTTGTGAGCAAACTTCACACCCTCATCTAACTCATCTAAGGTGAAGTTATCTGCCTTTGCCCTTAAACCATATTTCTTGGTAGCGCAATAGACAGCATCCGCCCCATAGATAAGAGCATATTTAAGCTTTATTAGATTCCCGGCAGGAGCTAAAAGTTCCATTAACTACTCATGTTTTTTAATAGATCTTCATTAGTCTGTGCAGTTAGCATTCTCTTTTTAAGCATTTCGATACCTTGAACAGGACTCATAGTCTTGAGATATTTACGAAGAATAAACATTCTGTTCTTCTCAATCTCAGTCTGAAGCAGTTCTTCTCTACGAGTACCGGATTTAACAACATCAATTGCAGGATATAGACGCATATCACTGATTTGACGGTCAAGCACAAGTTCCATGTTACCGGTTCCTTTGAATTCTTCAAAGATAACCTGGTCCATTCTACTACCTGTATCAACAAGAGCAGTAGCGATGATAGTCAAACTACCAGCTTCCTCAGTGTTTCTTGCAGCACCAAAGAACTTCTTAGGTTTGTGCAGACCATTAGCATCAACACCACCACTAAGGACTTTACCTGAGGATGGAATAACATTGTTATAAGCACGAGCAAGACGGGTGATAGAGTCCAGTACGATAACTACATCACGACCCATTTCTACGAGGCGTTTAGCTCTATTCATAACCATTTC
>JAVCCX010000271.1 GCA_030765245.1 Candidatus Zophobacter franzmannii
TGGATAATGCAGTTGGTGACTGTAATGGGACATTAAATGAGATAGTGCTATGTGAGCTAAGGATGAGATATAAAAGTGAAAAGCAACTGAAGTACTCAGAGATTGATGGGAAATTGAGACATTCAAAGGAGTTATGTGGGCAGTTAACATGCATACATCGGAACTTCTTCTTTGTTTTCCAAGATAGAATTGTCCAACAAGCTAAAGCCAAACTAAGACGCTTGAATAAAAATAAATCTACTTGGCTCGCAATATCTTCAAAGGAATTGAAGACTATTATTTTCTCTTAACCCTTTTCCTAATTGTAAGCCCTAAAAATTCAGAGTATCTCAATCAACAAAGATCATATTTATATCCAGCAACTTCTGACCCTCTTCAATAGGGAGTTCATAACGTACCTATTAACTATAAGCTATGTTACAGCTTCTTCGCAATCATCTGCATTGACAACTTAGGAACATGATGGACTTCATCTATTGTGCGACAATATCTTACATCCTGTTCGTTCAAAGCATCTTCTATATGGACCGTCTCAACTGGTTTGCCCAAGGCAAGAATAAGCAATGGTTCCAATCCCTTAGAAAAAGAGACAACATCATGGATACGCTGTCTATCGAAAGCTCCAATCATACATCCTCCAAAACCATCTTCTACAGCAGAAAGAAGGATATTCTGAACAGCAAGTCCAACATCCATATTCAGCATCCCATTGGTAGTCGCCGGACCAGTTATAATAATATATGCTGTCGGTCTTTCACTCACTTTAGGACTCTTCCATTCAGGTAGATAACCTGCCCACTTTATCAACGGAAACAGTTGTTTGCACTTCCCTGTTCCTACTGTATATAGATATCTGAGTCTTTGTAAATTCGCTGCACTTCCTGATAACCTGGCAGAATCAAGCCAGTTGAGCATTTGTTCTTCAGAAATCTTGACGCTAGCATCAAAACGTCTGTAACTTCTATTTCTTAAGATTAAATCCTTTATCATAACTCCTCCTAAATTAACTGTTTAAATTGGTCTAATTTCAATTATCATTGACACAATAATGGCTAAAGCAAATTTATAGTCAATCGAATAGATTGAGGTAGCAATATGAATGAAGAATTAAAAACAACAGAAGTTGAAGAAAAAGAGAAACCCTCTAACTTTATCAAAGATATTGTAGAGGCTGACATTGCCAAAGGCAAGAATAATGGTAGCGTGCATACCCGTTTCCCACCGGAACCTAATGGCTATTTACACATTGGGCATGCAAAGGCTATCTGCATAGATTTTGGAATTGCAAAAGACTATAATGGTCAATGCAACCTCCGTTTTGATGATACTAATCCTATCCAGGAAGATATCGAGTATGTTGACTCTATCCAGGAAGATATAAAGTGGCTTGGTTTTGACTGGGAGGATAGACTTTTCTATGCCTCTAATTACTTCGACAATCTCTATGCCTTCGCTGAAGAGTTAATCAAGATGGGCAAAGCCTTTGTTGATGATCTCACTGGTGAGGAAATCAGAGAGTATCGTGGCACAGTCAAAAGTGCCGGTAAAAACAGTCCTTACAGAGACCGTTCAGTTGAGGAGAATCTTGATCTCTTCCATAGAATGAAAGCAGGTGAGTTTGAAGATGGAGCAAAGACTCTTCGTTCCAAGATAGACATGAGCTCGCCGAATATGAACATGCGTGATCCAATTATCTATAGGATTAAAAGAGCACACCATCACCGTACCGGTGACAAATGGTGCATCTATCCTATGTATGATTTCACCCATTGTCTTTCTGATATGTTAGAGGGAATTACCCATTCTCTCTGCTCACTTGAATTTGAAGACCACAGACCACTGTATGACTGGTATCTTGATAGTCTAAAGACTCCATGTCATCCACAGCAGATTGAGTTTGCTCGTTTGAATGTTAACTACACGCTAACAAGTAAGAGAAAGCTTCAGAAACTTGTGAATGAAGATGTTGTTGACGGCTGGGATGACCCAAGAATGCCAACAATTAGTGGATTGCGTAGACGCGGGTTCACTCCTCATTCAATTAGAGAGTTTTGTGATAGAGTGGGAGTAGCTAAGGCTGCTAGTATAGTTGATGTTGCCTTTTTAAATTTCTGTCTGCGCGAAGAGATGAACCACAAAGCTCCTCGTGTTATGGTAGTGCAGGATCCACTCAAAGTAGTAATTACTAACTATCCTGAAGGGGATGTTGAGTGGTTTGACGCAGAAAACAACCCGGAAGACGAATCAGCGGGAACAAGAAAGGTTCCATTCAGTCGTGAAATATACATTGAAAGAGAAGACTTCAGAGAGGAAGCTAACCGCAAGTACTTCCGCCTCAAACTTGGTCATGAAGTGCGTCTTAAACATGCCTACTACATCTTGGCGAATGAAGCGATCAAAGATGCTGATGGTAATATTACCGAAGTGCATTGTACTTATGATCCGAAATCACGCGGTGGCTGGTCAGATGATGGTAGAAAAGTCAAAGGTACACTCCATTGGGTGTCCATTGAACAAGCAATACCGACAAAAGTCAGACTCTATGACCATCTGTTCACAGTAGAGAACCCAAGTAAGTCAGAATCAGAGATTAAGGATATTATCAATCCTGAGTCTATAGTAGTAATGGAGAATGCTTTTGCAGAACCTTCACTCAAAGAAGCTAAACCGGAAGATCATTTCCAGTTCTTAAGGAAAGGTTATTTCGTGGCAGACAGATATGACTTTAGCACTGAGAAGTTAGTGTTCAATAGAACTGTTGGCTTGCGTGACAGCTTTGCAAAGAAAGATAAGAACCCTAAATAAGATAATAGATAGAAACTCGGTAAGAATAAATTCCTTGCCAAAAGAGAGATAGGATTTTTTTTGTCTCAAAACAATACTTCAGGAAGGTAATAAAATGTCTAGAATATGTGATGTTTGCGGTAAAAAGTCCCTTGTTGGTAATAATAGATCACACGCGTTAAATGCGACTAAAAGAAGATTCCAGCCTAATTTGTTTAACATAAAAGCTGAGATTCAAGGTGTAGTTAAAAAGATTAAGATTTGTGCTTCATGTCTTAAAGCCAACAAAGTGAGAAAAGTAATCTAAGTTAGATTTATACTTATCATTTTTTAAAACCGGATGTATGTCCGGTTTTTTTATTTCTCTTAGTTTCAACTAAATACTTCTCTTTATACTTGACATTAATCACATCACAACAATTATTCCTTTCAAAATGGATCACAGGAAAACAATGAAAAAAATATGGATTGTAGTAATAGGGATCTTAGTACTTTTAGGATGTAGTCAAAAAGAACAAATGCCCGAAATAGCATTCAATGTTAATCAAGAGCTTGTAGCGAGTACTTATGTAGATTCTCTATTCAACTTCAGTTATCAACCTCCAAAAGATTGGAATGAGGCTGATGAACTGATTATGGAGAAGATAGCAGTTCAGCTTAGTAAGAGTGATAATGATTTATTGAAGAATCTCAAAGTCTATATAGCACCTGGGGAACTTGGTTTCTATGCGGCATCTGTACTTATGGAAGAAGCTGTCTCGGTTAATGATAGATTCACGGCAGACTTGAAGGCAAAGTATCCCAATGTAATGTGTGCCGAGTTTACCTCATCCGGTAGGTATATCTATCAATATATGTTTACTGACAATGGATTTGTGAATATAAAGATGTTAATACCATTAGCAGAAATGCAAACGGCGATGTTCGATGTATTCATGACTCAGGAGTTATATAAAGAGCAGGTTCACACTGTAGAAAGTGTGATTGGGTCGATAAAATTAAATATTTAGGAGAAAATATGAAAAAAACAGCAATGATTCTTGTAGTAGTTCTCGTTCTTAGTATGTTAGCTGGTTGTTTTACAACCGTACACAAAGTTGGTAAAGGTGCTCAAGCTGGCACAAAAATGGAAGCAACTCAATGGTATGCAATTTGGGGCTTAGTACCTATCGGTAATGTTGTTGATTCACAAGCAATGGCTGGTGGAACTGCTGATTATGACATCCAAACTCAGTTCTCATTTTTAGACATGCTTATCAGTGGTTTTACAAGTGCTGTTACTATCCAACGCCAAACAGTAACAGTTACAAAATAGTTAGAAGTTTTTTACCTGCTCATAAAATACCCGGAAACCCCGGGTATTTTTTTATACCTTCCATTTTCACTTGACATTGGTATTAATCAAAAACAAATTGATTTTGTCGTGGGTGATTAGCTCAGTTGGCTAGAGTGCTACGTTGACATCGTAGAGGTCACAAGTTCAACTCTTGTATCACCCACCATTTTTTATTTATACCATCAGTATGATAATGCAGCCGATAGTTGCAGACTGGAAATACTTAATTCTTGGAAATTCCTATATAACAGCTATAATATCTTTATAAATACAGGAAGGTATTGATGGCAGAACTCAAAACAAAACCAACAACCATTAGCGTGGACGAA